>JAIXLE010000186.1:24866-49714 GCA_026931725.1 Bacteroidales bacterium | reverse complement strand
GTGTTCTAAGAGAAGAGTGATAATATCGGTAAATCGGCCCGCTCCCCATCTCGGCCCGTTTACCGGGGAGCGCATCCGCCCCGGTGATGCTCACAAAACCAATTACAATATGTGCATTCATGCGTGCGGTGATTTCGTATCGACTTGAGGTATTACCATGATCTACGGTCGATCACGTTGGCAAACTCCGCATCGGTCGGGTGCAGCCGCTGTGGAATTTGTGTTTGTCCTGTCTTTCGTTCTGGTTCCCGTGATGTTCGGTGTCTGGGAAGTGGGGCGACTCGTACTCGTGCAGCAAATTGTGGCGAATTCCACGCGAGAAGGAGCCAGATTGGCCGCCCAGGCGCGTACGATCAACCAATCTGGTGCGCCGACCCAGATTGTGCGCGAGATTGCCCCCGCCATGAATACTCAGAATGCACCCAATGTGAAAGCAGCCGTCATGCAATCGCTGCATGGTGCGGGATTGAAGAATTTATTATGGAACGATGTGATCGTGGATTTCCAGTTCCTGGATTTCCCGCCTGGGGCCAGTGCTGGTGCCCAGGATCCCTTTCAAGGGGTCAAAAATCAACGGTTTTCTGTCAGTGTCTCGATCCCTTTTGAGAAAGTTCGATGGATCAACATTGGGTTCCTCAGTCCGGCCACTGTCCGTTATCGGGCCGAATGGCGGATTATGGTTGATGATCCGTTTTCCGTGAATATCAATATGCCGAATTATTAAGCGTTCTATCTATTACCATCGGTTTGCACTCGGCTGGGTATCATCATGCGGACACGATCTCCATCCCATTCTCGCATCCGACGGGGCGCGGCCATAGTCGAAGTCGCCGTGTTACTGACACCGTTTTTCCTGTTTCTGTTCGGGATATTTGAATATTCTCGGTACATCATGGTGCTGCACACCGCTACCAACGCGGCCCGCGATGGAGCGCGCTTGGCCTCCGTGAAAGTCACGGATAGCACGGTGACCGGCACTACGGTCACATCCTCCCCCTATTCCTCCGGGGCTCCCGCCTATAACGTGGCGACGATCACCAATCATGTCCTCGCACGCATGGGGGGGATCAATTCGCAGATCACGGGTTTCACAGTACGGGTCTTCCCCTGTAATACGACTACGCTCTACGATGATCCACCGACGTTTACCCCAAAGCCCGGTTCCACCGCCTGGAACAATGCTGGCTTCGGCGAACGGATCGCCGTGCGGATCACGGGAACCTATCATCCGATTGTGCCTTCCTTCTTAATGCTACAAACGAATATCCCCATTGATATTACCGTCACAATGGGGAGTGAAGGATAATGGATTCCTACGCTTGTGCGCCCTGGACACTTCCGAGGATGTCATGATTACTCGATCACCCCGTCACGCGGGGACGTTTCTGCCGATGGTGGCAGTCTGCGTGATCGGCCTGTTTTCATTCGTGGCTCTCGCGGTTGACTTGGGCATGGTCACCGTTGCCCGCACGGAGTCGCAAAATGCCGCGGATGCCGCCGCCCTGGCCGGGGCACGGATCTTGAACAACAAACCCTCCGCCAGCGACAACGATAAATCCATCGCGGAAGCTGCCGCACGCGCAGCCGTCCAGGAAAACGTGTTGTTCAACACCAATTTTGAAGCCAGTCAGATTCAATCCGCCACGGCGAAAGTCTACAGCTACAACACCAGTACCCAATCGTTTTTCATCAGCAACACCAAAGTGGGCACCGAGTCTTGGAGTGCGATGGAGGTGCAGGTGGCCGCCTCTCAGCCCACCTTCTTTGCGAAGGCGATGGGGATTAACACGCTGAGTACCGGAGCCAAAGCCACCGCCGTTCACCGCCCCCGCGACATCGCCGTCATCATCGACTTCACTGGCTCGATGGGCTTCGGCTCCATGCCCAACTGGCCATCCGGGGGTTACAGCGATACCATCCACGGCCTGCTCACACCGGATCCCGATTATCCCCAATTCGGGCATTATGGCCGTTACATTCACTATCAGACGAATAATACTAGCACGAGTGCGTCCAGTAGTTCATCCTTGAATGCACGACCCAATCCCTTCCAGATGAATGATTTTTATGGTAACTACCCGCCCAATAATATCACGGTAGAAACCCGGAACGGCCCGCCGATTGTGGAAGACTTCCTCACTGCACCGGGCGACCCGAGTTCGGTCAGCGGAACAAGCACGATGGAGAACGCCTTCAAACGCTGGGAACCGAGTTCGGGAAGTTTCGATCCCGCGACCGCCCCGACTCCGGCTCCATCCAATTTTGCCGCCCAATTGGACTCGCCAACTCCCTACGTCGGTGACAAATGGCCCCGCGCGGACGGTGGCCGTGGCCCGAAAACCAGTGGCCTCGGGACATCAACACCTGTGACCACCACGGGGAATTATTCAGGCTGGTCGAACGATTCCTCATGGACGAGTTTCAAGGTCAATGGTGTAACTTGGCAATATCTCCGCCAGCGACAAGATTTCAATAATAATACCACGACAACAACATCATATGCCTGGTCCACAACGGAAGATACAACGACGCAAAGTCAACGAGAATATCAACTGTTATACCGCAAAGGGACCAGCGGTGGAGCGGATACTCCTACTCCAGATGTACTCGCGGCAACACCCTCGAACGCGAACAAACCAACGGAAGATCGTGGTTCACCATCGACATCTTCGAGTTATACCGATGGTGGAGCCTTAACGGTGGCTCAGTTCCTCAATTCTTCACCATCCGGGAATGCGGGGCGTAGTCTCTCCAGTTTCACGCTTCCCTCGGATTCCGGTTATGGCACCATTACCAAATCGCAACCGGATGGGGGAACGAGCCTCAGTCAGAATTATCGTGATGTGATCTGGGAAACATATGGTTACGACTTGGATGTCGAAGATTATCGGAATGATGGCACCACCAAGACCGTGAAACTCTTGCCGCAAGCCCAACGGTTCAAAGGCTATAGTATGGGGCCGGGCTACTTCGGTAAGACGTTCTTCATCTGGCCACCCGACCCACGCTGGGGGGGCGGTAGCGGCGTTCCGAACCCCGCGAATGTGCTAACTTCTGGCAATTTTGCGGGTGTGAAAGATACTAGCGGCAACTGGATTTGCGATTGGCGACGCCGATTCTTCCTCCGTGGCAACGGTCAACCATTTGATGACGATGATAATATCAATCAGATTCTCTTCCGCAGCAGCGCAGGACACATTCTCAACGATATTGTGACGAGTGGCACGGTATCGAGTACACCGGGTTATTACCGCATCAACTACGCTGCCGTGATCGCGTGGCTGAAGAATTGCGGCCCCAACACATTACCGACGAACCTCCGCTCAGGACGAATCTTGTATTACTCCTCCATGCCGGATGACTTATACACTGGCTCGGCTGGCAATGATGATGACAAGACTTTCCTCCGGCACTATGTCCATTACATTTTAGGTGTAGGGCAATTCAATAGTTCCTCGGCTCCCGTGAACTGGGGATACGTCCCGGAGGCGATCCTGGCAGGGGTCGAATATTATCCTTGGTATACCCGTGATTTGAACACAACGACACAATTTGACCCTAATGGTAGTTCTTCACCACCGATCAATCCCAAACCGTACATGAGCTATACGGATACCCCGAACTTCCCACGGGCACATTTCTGGTTCGGGCCGATGACGATGGTGCATTTCATGGAACGCTCCTCCCTCGACCGGGCGTGGTGGTCGGGTACGGTCCATGAGGCCCAATGCTGGCAACTCAAGGTCGCCATCAACTCCGTGCTGGACGATATTCGGAACAACCACCCCAACGACTTCGTGGGGATCGCCCCGTTCGCCGCGCGTTCCAGTGGGGTGATGGCGACGGCCCCGATGGCTTCCATGAGCCAGGATTGGTACACCCTCAAAAACGTGCTATTCTACAGCAAAAATACCGTGGTGGATATGAAGAACAGCGTGGATGCCTCAGGGGTTTCCAGTTCGACTACAGAGAATCGCCCATACACCAGTTCCTTCTCCACGAACAATACTTTCGTCAATAGTCTGCCCAATGGGAACGGTTCCACGGACCCGATGAGCGGCTTCGCCCTCGGGTTTAACCTGCTCTCCAGTTCCACGCAACTCTCCGCCTCCGATTACGGAACACGCGGTCGGCGGGGGGCTGCCAAGATCGTGATCTTTGAAACCGATGGCCAGCCCAACAATATGCAAGGTTGGTCGATCACGGGTTCCCAGGCGGATACTCGATACTACAAGGGCGGCAGTTCAAGCACAAGCACGGGCGGTGTGACCGTTTCCAACCTGACGAATAGCAGTGAACGGAACGCCGCACTCGCCGCAATTGTTATTGCCCAGCAAATGGCAAAACAACAGTCCGGCAGTGGAACCTGGGGATTCTCCACGCCCAATACCAGCGCCCGTATCTATTCGATCATGTTCGGCGATCTCTTTGAGGGATACGATGGCTCGAACTTTGGTTCGATGAGTCAAAGTGCTCGTGGGGCTCTGGAGTTCGGCTTACGAGTTCAGCAAGTGGGGAATACATCTGCCTCCGGTGATCCCCCTTCCCAGAATCTCCCGCTCGAACATGTGATTACGGGGGATTACAATACCCGTATCGTCAACTTGCGCTTGGCACTGGAACGGATTATGCAGAGCGGCGTACAAGTGACCTTGATTGAATAAGCCGCGATACTCGGATGCGCACGGCAAACGATGCGACCAGGAGTGAGAAGAACCGTGTCCTTCTCGCCCCTGGTCTTTTGCCTGTGTTAGGCTACCCCTTCCCGATCGGAATGTCTCACGATGCGATTGTCACTCTCCGTGCTGTTGTTCACCGTGGCTTCCTGGGCGTATGCTGGTGAAGATGCGGGGTTCCCTGATGCGAAGCACAAAGCGGGTCAACTCACGCATGTCGCGGGTGTCCCCGTGCTGATCGTGCGGGGTTCCCCGGCGGAGATCGGCGAGCAGTTCGGCGTACTCGCCATCAAGAACGCCCCGGCACTCCGCACGTTCCGCCAACAGTTTCTCCAGGATGCCGGTGTCGCGGATCAAGAGTTTTTCCTGAAACTGATGGCTCAACGGTTGCAACTCGGGATACCAGAACCGTACCGCAAGGAACTGACCGCCGCCGCCACGGCTGGTGGTTGGCCATTGGTTGACTTGCTGTTCGCCAATACGGTCTACGATCTTTCGAGCAACATGGGCTGCTCCACGATTGTGGTCGATCCCGCCCGCAGCGCCACCGGGAAGCCCCTATTCGCCCGCAATTTCGACTGGTTGCCGACACCCATGATCAGTCAACATACTCTAATTGCGGTCTTTCACCCCACGGGCAAGCGTGCCTTCGCCACCATTACCATCACCCCCATCACGGGTTGCATCACCGGAATGAACGATGCTGGGCTCACCGTGGCCATCAACGAAATCCCGCTCCGGGAATCCGCCGACCACTCCCGATTCCACTGGGATGGTGTCCCGATGCTGTTCGCCTTCCGGCAAGTGCTGGAAGAATGCCGCACCATTTCGGAAGCGGAGCAACTCCTCCGCAAACTCCCGCGGACAACCTCGGCTTGTATGACCATCTGCGACAGCACGGGTGGGGCGGTGTTGGAACTGACTCCGAAAACGGTTTTCCTCCGGCACGGCGATCAGGCCATGACCTGCTGCACGAATCACTTCCAATCTGAGAAACTCGCCTCGGCTCAGTCCTGTTGGCGGTTGCCTCAGCTGGAAAAGGTGTTTCGCCTATCCCGGAAACCCGATGTTGCTGATCTGTTCGTGCGTTTGGACGCGGCCCATCAGGGAAAAGCCACGCTCCAGTCGATGGTATTGGAACCGGCTCGCCGCACGCTCCATCTGAAGTACGGCAATCGTCACGGTTCCGCTACCCGTTTGCCGCGTGCGCGGGTCATCGACTTCACGCCGTTCTTCAAGGATTGATCGTGCTGGCTGCGGTGCCCAGTCGTGCTTGCATTCGTAGGGCCGTGTCGGCGGCCGCCGTGCGCACGAACAAATCGGGGCCGGTTTTGGCGAGTTGTTCCAATGCCAAGACCGAATCACGACCGCCCAATTGTTCGAGCAGTTCCATTACATCCATCAATACCAATTGCCGATCAGAATGCAGCAGGGGCAGCAGTGCCTTCTCCACGGATGGCCCGCCGATTTGCAGCAGGGTTTCCTTGGCCAACACGCGATCCACGGCATTATCGAAACATCCGGCCACGGTAACGATCACACTCTCGGTGGGGCACGCCTTGGCACACATCAACGCAAACTGGCGTTCCGCGGGGTCATCAGAACGGAGCGCCAACAACAAGGGTTCCTCGGCAGCCGTCGGTTGATAGACCATCAGCGTTTGGAGTGCCGTGGACCGCACGTCTTCTCGGGCATCGCGGCACAGATCCTGGAGAGTCGCCATCAGATCGGCGCGTTCGGTCGCATTCAGCGTGGATCGGATTTCCGGTTCGGTCAGTTCTTGCAGTTCCGCAATCAGGATCTCAGGATCACGGCGGATGCGTTCGTGGAGCAAATGCGAAACGAGGTCGGAATGCGGTTCTGGGTCGGTATCGGTTTGGGCGTGCGGTTCCTCATTCACAATCATGGGAATCAGGGCGGAGCGGATCGGGGGGCCGACCTGAGCCATCCCCGCGAACAGGAACCCGCAAGCGACGAAGGCTAACGGCATCCGACCCACACGGGGGAATGGCCACGCCGCGCGGAAAGCGGCCACCGGCGGCAGTATCAGTAACGGCAGCAACCAGTTCCGACCACGACTCCCCCAATAGACGATCATGCCCCAACCGATCAGGAGGTGTAACCCCGCCAGCAACAGGACCGAGCGGAACCCATCCGGGTTGGTCGTAATGGCCACCGCCCAAAGCACCACCGCGGCGGCGGTCAAGATCATCCAGGAGGCCGTGGAGAGCTTCAAATCCGTTGGGGCCGTCGGCGGCGGGTTCATCTGCTGCCGCAATGCCGATGCTAACTGGGCAGCCGCCAAGACTTCCAATGGCGGTCGCGGAGTCCCGGAAACCGGCGGGGAAGCCGTGGGAGCCGGTGGGGTGGGAGGCAGCTCCATCGGGCGAACATCGACCGGAATCGGCGCGGCAGGAACAATCGGGGAAGTGGGCAGAACAGGAGGAATGGTGGAAGCCGGGGGAATTGGCCGCGGATCCACCGTCACAGGTTGCAGCAAGAGTTCCGGTTCCTCCCCCGCCGCGGGCACGGGCGGAATGCGGATCGGCTTCAAACAGATTGGGCAGAGTGTGGATCGCCCAGACTCATCTTCCGGGGCGAACAACACCTCGTCACATAAGGGACAGTGGTACGAAAACATCGCCCGCCTCGGGGTGCGTTCCATGCACAGGGGGTCGGCCCCAGTCGCCGCCATTAGAGCGGCAGTCAGTCGTTATGTAAACGCCGAAGCCGAGGCGAGAGCCGGAGAATCCATTGCACCCGCTCAAACTCACGGAGCCAATCCGCCGTGATCCCGGCGAGTTGCTCACTCCCCACGATCCCGCTGCCACAGACTTCCCCGCCCAGTTGGGCGATGATTTGCCGATACGCAGCCAAGGTCCGTTCACCATAACGGGCGACTTCGTGGCCATCCTCGCTGAAGAACACCGCGACCGGAACCCGGTTCCCGCCATTGATTTGCAATTCTTTCTGGGCATCGGCGTGAACATCGCGGTCGATGTAGCGAATTTGCAGCACCGGGGCCGCTTCGGCAAAGGCTTCAAAAATGGGGCATTGCGTGGCACAGTCTCCACACCAAGCCCCCGCGAGGACCAGAACCGGCGTGGTGCGGGTAAATCGACCCAGCAGTTGCCGTTGTTCGTCGGTCAGTCGCACGGCGGCCCGACTGCGATCCCATCGGGGGCGATCCGCGGCGGTGCCGTGCCGGGTCAGAAACTCCTCGTAGGTCAACCCTTGCGAAAACAGTTCAAACGCGATCATTCCACAACTCCGCAGGAGAAATTCCCGGTATTGTAGTGTCTGGGTGCGGGTTTGCCCGTGATTTTTGCGGGGTCGCTACCGGATGGCTTCCCGCGGTCATGCCGAGAAACTGATACACGCACCCAGTGAGGCTGTCCAATTTTGAGAGGGAGGAACGGAACCGGAGAGGAACACAACCGGGGACTATCGTCCCCGGTTCAGTAGGACACTCCGAACCGGGGACGATAGTCCCCGGTTGTCCGACAAGTGTAGATTTTGAGACACCCACATCGGGTTTGTGTATGAGGAAATCACCGGAACGAAGTGGAGACGGTTATGCTCTATCACATTAGTGCAGATTTGATTGATCCAGGAATCGTGGCCCGGTCACCGGATGAGTTTCACCGGCTCGTGTCCCAGTCGGTACGGCCAAGCGTGGAACTCCTCAAGCGGTTGGAACAGGAACGGGTCGTGCTGGCGGGCGGGGTTCAGGCCAGTTCCCCCAAACTATTCTTCATCATCCAATTGGCGGGCACCTCGCATCTGGCCGTGCGGCAATTCCTGGCACAACTTCCGATCTACCCCTACTACCGCTGGGAGGTGGTGCCGCTCGAAAGTGTCTCCGAATGGGAACAGTTTCTGGGGTAATCATTTTGGTGCGGACTTGGTATTTCGGTCGGCCAGCTGTGTCTCTTATCACACGCGGGAATCTCGGGTGTCGCTCACGCCCCCCGCACTGTCCCGCGGGAATGGTGGGGACATGTCCTCGTGCGGAACCGAATGGGGACATGTCCCATGCAACCGATGGGCGATGGGAGGAGTATCCGATTGGACGCTCATGTTTCGTAGGTGATCCGTCCATGCTTCGATAACCGGCTAATGCGGTCGCTGGCGTACAAGCCCGCGAGGACGAACTCCACGCAACTCGCCCGCATCGCGTCGGACTCGCCGACATTCACTTCAAACGCCTTATTCCAGGCTTGTGGCACACGCTGGAGCCGCTTGGCATACTCGGCACTGGGCAGCATATCCCCCACTTCAATACGCACCCCTTTCCCAAAGATGCTGGCGATTTCCTCCAAGCCGTGTCGGTCGACATACTCTTCAAAAACGACCTGGATGGCATCCGCAACGATCGCTTCGAGAACCTGTTTTTCGGACATCTGATGGCTGCCCATCAGGTCCAGTTCGAGTTTGCCCAGAGACGATGTGGGCAAATGGCCCAGGTCGCTAATGCGGGGCACGGCGGGCTTCTCTCCGAGGACCACACCCCGATGCCGGGCACTGACCACCATCGTGCGATAGTTGGCCGCGCTGAACCGCGCGGAGACACCGCTGGCGTGATCCACATATTTCGACTTGCGTGCCGCGATGCTGATTTGCTCGATGATTTCCTTCATGAACAACGGCACCAAAACCGGGAACTCGCCGCCGAGGTCCAGTTGCGCTTCCTGTTCCGTGATCTGAATGCCGAGGCCGCGATCGAGCGGATAGTGCGTTTGAATCAGAGAACCGATTCGGTCTTTTAATTGTGGAATCACCTTCCCCGAGCGGTTGTAGGTCGTTGGGTTGGCGCTAAAGAGAATCATCACATCCAGGTCAAACTGAATTGGATAGCCACGAATCTGCACGTCGCGTTCTTCGAGGATATTGAATAATCCCACTTGGATCAATTCATCCAGTTCTGGGACTTCGTTCATGGCGAAGATACCGCGATGCATGCGGGGGATGAGCCCGAAGTGCAGCGCATCCTCAGCGCTCATACTGGTGCCCGCCGCCAGTTTCGCGGGGTCGATTTCTCCGATGATGTCGGCGAACTTCGTACCCGGGGCGAGCCGTTCCGCGTAACGATCCTGGCGGTGCCACCAGGCGATCGGGATGTTTTCCGGGGCGGTATGCGCCAGCAATTCTTTCCCGGCACGGGTGATCGGTTTCTCCGGGTCTTCGTGAACGGGGCTGCCGGGAATGTCGAGATAGGGGATGAACTCGTCGAGAAACCTCACGAGTGACCGCATCAGCCGACTTTTCGCTTGACCTTTCTCTCCAAGAAAGAGCATATCGTGCCCGGCGAGCAGGGCGATGTTGATTTCCGGGATGACGGTATTTTCGTAGCCGACGATGCCGGGGAACAGTTCGTCGCCGCGTTTCAGGGCGGCGAGCAGATTATCACGCAGTTCGTGTTGGACGGTTTTGGAGGTCCACCCACTCGCACGCAGTGCCTGTAAGTGGGTCGGTCTGGCGGGTGACGCGGTCAACGGCGGCTCCTGATTCGGGGAGAACGAATGCCCCATTGTAGGCGATGTGTGCCGGTTGTTGGGTATTTTACGGAAAGCCCGGCACGGGACCGCGGGATGTCAACACACCTTATCCTGGGCCGACCGATTGCTCATGCTGTTGATCGACGATCGGACTTACACCACATATGTGGTTCTTGGATTTCTGTTCGGGGTCGATGACTCAGCCGTGGGCGTAACATCCACCCGCTCCAACCGCTTGGGGGAAGATGAGCGCGAGGCAAATTGTGGCGGAACGGTATCGAAATCCCTTCCGCCGCCACACCATGATGAAGAATATTGCCGGGCTACACAAGACGACACAATCTGATGCTGACCGAATTCTCAATCGGGATGGGTGGTACACCCTGGTTGCCTCGATAAGCGATTGTGTAGCTGTTCGATTCTTTCCCTATTGTCGGTTCGACCACGGTGTCGCTCCCGTGGAAGGAGAGGTTTACATCCGCGCCACGACGGCCGCGTTCCCAGGAACTTCCACAAGCGGTGTCGCCTGTTGGGTGGAATCCGCGATGAGACGAGGATACACGCCAAAAGCCACCGTGCCGATCGCACAGAGACACGCCGCAAACAACGGCAGCACCGCGCGACGAGCCGAGGAAACCGGATGCAGAGGATCGCGGAGATACATCACGCCGACAATCCGCAGATAGTACACCGCCCCGATGGCCGCATTCACCGCTGCCACCACCGCCAGGATGCGATACAGATTCTGCATCGGCGGTTCTACGGGTGCCTCGAACGCACTGACAAAGAGCATGAATTTGCCCGCGAACCCCGCCGTCATCGGCATCCCGATCAGACTGAAGAGAAACACTGTCATCAAGGCGGCGGACAGTGGGTGCGATTCTCCCAGTCCACCCAGATTGTCGATGGTCCGAATCGGCCGTTCCTGGCTATTCCAGTAGAGGATCAGCGCGAAGGCTCCCACCGTCATGAGCCCATAGGCGATCAGATAAAACAGTGTCGCATCCACGCCGCTCAGTGCCGGGGTGCTGTTCCCCGGTAAACCACAGGCGACCACGATTCCGATGAGCATGTACCCGCTGTGAGCAATCCCGGAGTAGGCCAACAGGCGTTTCAGATCATCTTGCAGCAGAGCCAAGACGTTGCCGAATGTCATTGTCACAATGGCCATCACCCACAGGACCAATGGAATCAGCGTTGTGCTGGCCTCGAAAGGTAGGCCATCCTGGGGGCGAATCACCAACCCGAGAACGCGTACCAGAGCCACGAATCCGATGAACTTCGGAATGAAAGCGATTTGAGCCACCACGCCGGTCGGCCCGCCTTGGTACACATCCGGGGCATAAAACTGGAACGGCACGGCTGAGATTCGGAAGCCAAATGCCGCAATTACCATCAGAATGGCGATCAGTGCCATCGGAGTAATCGCGTGCTGATGAGCAGCGGACAACACCGCCAACAAGGCACCGAGATTCGTTGTTCCGGTCAGGCCGTATAGGTAGCTAAACCCGAACAGCAACACACCGGAAGACAAGATGCTCAGCAGGAAGTATTTGACGGCGGCTTCCTGTTCTCCCCGGCCGCGTAAGGGCAGATAGAGCAGAACGTATGTCGGGATGCTCACCATTTCCAAAGCGAGGAACAGCGACACCAGATCGTTCACCCGTCCAATCAGCGACGATCCCGCGATCATGACGAGCAAACAGCCGAGATACTCTCCCGCGTTGTGATCCTGGATTTCCGGCCAGGCCAGCAACACGAAAATGAACCCGGAGGCCAACGCCAACCAGCGGATCAACGCGGCCAAGCCGGTCGGGTCAATGGCGGCGAGCAAGTGGGGAGAATAGGGGGTTCCTTCCACAAAAGCCCAGAACGCGGTGGTTTCCCCGGAACCCACGGAGTAGGTCAAAGCCACGGCCCAGGTGAGGCCAATCAGCGCGAGCCCGACTGCCGCTGTGCGCCGTGGATAGACCACAGCCAACACGAACAGCAAGCAGGCCGTACCGACCAGCACCACCTCCGGCAGCACAAAGTGGACTGCGCCAGCAAGAAGGGCATTCTGAACGTCGGCCAGCGATTTCACGTCTGGGGTACTCCCGTGTCCGAAAACAGCAAAGCGAATTATGGGGCGACCGGCAGAGGCGGCACCGCGGTCGGCGGCACCGTCAGCGCGTCCGCATCCGTTTCAGGCTGTACGAGTACTTCCGCAGGTGAGGGTTCGTACCCGGCCCGTACTCGCGCCTGGTCGCAGCAACGCACGATCACGTTGGTATCCGGGCGAATCGTGTCCAGCACGGGTTGCGGATACAACCCCAGCAACAGACACAGTGCCGCCGGTACACCGAAGGCCACGGCCTCACGGCGGTTCAGGTCACGCGGAGTTTCCCCCACGGGTGCCGGTTCCTGATGCGGACTGAACAATACACACTTCAACATGGTCATGGTGTACCATGCCGACAAGATGATGCCCGAGGTTCCTGCTACGGCCAGTCCGTAGCCGATGGTCTGCGTGTGTTGTCCTTCAAACAACCCCGCCAGCATCAACATTTCGCTGATGAAGTTGTTCAAGCCCGGCAAGCCGACACTGGCCAGACACACCACGAATAGCAGGAAGGCAAACCCTGGGAAACGCCCGATGAGTCCACCATACTGTCGCATATCCAACGTGCGGTAGCGGTCAATCAGGAAGGCGAGCAGGGCAAACAGCGTTCCGGTACTCAGGCCGTGGTTGAGCATGTGCAGGGTCGCACCCGACAACCCTTCCCGATTCAGCGTGAAGAGTCCGAGGATAATCAAACCCAGGTGCGAGACGGAACTATAGGCGACCAGCAGTTTAATATCGCGTTGCGCAAACGCACACAGAGCCGCGTACACGATCCCCACCGCCCCGAGGAAGCCGAAGACAGGCAACCCGTACAAAAATGCCGCATCGGGTGTCAGCGGAATCACCACGCGGAGAATCCCGAACGTACCCAGCTTGGAAAGCAACGCGGCCAGGATGAGGGTCATTCCAATCGGGGCTTCGCCATAGGCGGATGGTAGCCAGGTGTGCAGCGGCAAAATCGGGGTCTTGACCGCGAACCCCATCATCAGCAGGAAGAACAGGCACACCTGCACGGCACGATGGCGATCATTTGTCAATTCTGCTTGTGTCAGCGCTTGTTGGGCTTCGGCGGACGGTGTCCGTGTCGCCGATTCGGTGGAGCGTTGAACTTGTGCGGCGTGGTAATCCGCCCAGGTTTGCACGTTCCGCATGAGTCGCGGAATCGAGAATGTGATCGGTCCTTCTTCGAGAGTCACCGGCTGGCCTGCCACGACGAGCGGCCCATAGTGAGCCAAGGGGCCGTCCTTGTGCTGCACGACCGGAGTCGGGTTCGTCAGAACCACCCCCACGATGCCGACCAGGGTGAGTAAGCTGCCACAGAGTGTGTAGAGGAAGAACTTTTTCGCCGCATCTCGGCGAGCCGGGCCGCCACCCCAATAGCCGATCAGAAAGAACGACGGAATGAGCGTCAATTCAAAGAAGACGTAGAACAGAATCGCATCGAATGCGACGAACGCGCCGATGATCCCGGTTTGGAGCGCGAACAACCAAGCGTAGAACGCGCCGGGGCGTGTCTGAATCGCTTCCCAGGAAATCAGGATTGCCACCACGGTCATGAGGCTGGTCAGCATCACGAGCCAGACGTTCAGGCCATCAAGGCCAACGTAAAACTGCACCTCAGCCGGTGGAAGTCCCTGGGGCACAGGCGCGAAGGTCAACAGGGACCAAGTGGTTTCGTGAACTTGACCGAGGTGATTGTTCCCAAATCCCTGATCGCCCGGCACCGCAATCGGTTCAAAGTAAGTCGTGGTGGCTTCTGTCCCCAGCGTCCACCCCGCGCGGGCGACGAGAGTATCGGCCGCGAGGAAGACGAGTGAGCCGGTCAGGCCAAGTTGGATGAGCGCCAGCAACAGTGCGACCCGACGCGCCAGTCCGGGGCAGCAGCAGCCCACAGCGGCTGTCACCACCGCGCAAACAAGCGGCAGGGCCAACACGGCCAGGAGCATCATCCGCAGGGTATCAAGCGGGTTGTCCATGAGATCTTCGGGCCTTGCTCCGGGAGAACGATTATTGGCTGGTTCGGACCACCACGACGGTCAGGAACACGGCGAGCCCGAGAACCATTCCCAGGGCGTAAAACTGTACGAGTCCGTTCTGCAACGGTTTGAGCAGAGCGCCGATGAGGCGCGGGATGAAGCTGACCACGCGGGCCACTCCATCCAGCAGGCCATCACACAAGCGACTCAGGACCGCCAGCCACTCGGCCGGTTTGACGAACATTCCGTTGAAGATTTCATCCACATACAATTTATTTTCCGATAGCCGATAAACCGATTTCAGTGCGGCGGGCACCGTCTCGATTCCGGTACGATAATGCCACCACGCCAGGGCCATCCCGGATAACGCCAGCAAGGTGCTGATCCCCGCCAGGGCGAAATCAAAGTGCGGGTGTGTGGCCTCGGCTTCCACATGCAGCACGCTATTGGCTAGCACCACACTCGGAGCCTTCACCAACAGATTGCTGAATCCATGAGCAAACGGTTCCACCGTGATTCCCGCCAATACGGCCCCGAACGCCAGGACAATCAGCGGAGCCAGCAACCCTAACGGGGATTCCTGGGCATGGTGTCCCGCTTCCGGCGGTGTCCGCAGTTCTCCCCAGAAGGTCAGGAAGTAGGCGCGGAAAGTGTAGAACGCGGTCAAAAATGCCGTCACCAACGCGGTCAGGAACACCAGCCCATACAGGGTCGCATGGCTTCCTCCATGCTCACTGGCCTGGTAGACCATGTCGATAATCAGATCCTTGCTCCAGAAGCCCGACAGCAACGGGAACCCGGCCAGGGCTGCTGCTCCACACAGGAAGGTGATATGCGTCACTGGCATCAGCGTACGCAGGCCGCCGAACTTCCGCATGTCGATGACGTTCCCCATTGCATGCATTACGGAACCGGAACTGAGGAACAACAAAGCCTTGAAGAAGGCGTGCGTAAATACATGGAAGATGGCGGCGGTCACGACCAGATTCGCGGACACCGGGCCACCGGCACCAAGAGCCATGAACATGTAGCCCAACTGGCTCACCGTGGAGTAGGCCAGTACCCGTTTCAGGTCATGTTGAGCCAGGGCGATGAACGCGGAGAGAATGGCCGTGAAGCCGCCAATCAATGCCACGACGATCTGGGCATCCGGCGACAGAACGAACAACGGCATGGCCCGTGCCAGCAGATACACCCCAGCGGTCACCATCGTGGCCGCGTGAATCAAGGCGGATACCGGAGTCGGGCCTTCCATCGCGTCCGGCAACCAGACGTAAAGTGGGAACTGGGCGGATTTTCCGATCGCTCCGCAGAATAGCAGCAAGCAGGCGGTTGTGAGTGTCACCGAATCCGGCGGGTTCGCCGTGATATGGGCGAACAGTTTATCGAAGTTCGTGTGATAGCCACCCGCCTGCCAGAACAGGAAGATGCCGAGGATCATCCCCACATCCCCCAATCGGGTCACGAGGAAGGCTTTGCGGGCGGCGGCCGCCGCGGACGGCTTGGCGTAGTAGTAGCCGATCAGGAGGTAGCTACAGAGGCCGACCCCTTCCCACCCCGCGACCAGCAGCAGCAGGTCACTGGCCAGGATGAGCAAGCACATGCTGAAGACGAACAACGCCATCAGTGAGAAATAACGCGCGTATCCCGGATCATCATGCATGTATCCTACGGAGAATACCGCGATCCACGTTCCCACGAAGGTCACGGTCATCAACATCAGTGCGGATAACGGGTCAACGGTGATTTGAAAATCGACCTGAAGATTCCCGGCATGAAACCAGGTTTGTGCCGTGGACAGGAACGCCACTTCGCTCCCGGTGGCCTGCATCACCTTGGACAATACCAGCAACGCCAGGATGGCCGACCCTGCAAACGCCGTGACCACGGGCAGATGCGCCCACTTCGCCAGCGTCGAACAGGTGCCCATCACGGCGGCCAGAATCGTGGCCAGCAGTGGTAAACCCAGGGCAAGGAGAGCCAGATTCGTCGGGTCAGACACGAGCGGTTTCCTCCGCGGCAACTGGCAAACGACCGGCCACAGGTAATCGGGGATAATCGGGAGACGGCACCGTCTTCATCAACGGTTCCACGTCGATGGTCGGTTGCACGCCGATTTCGCGGATCGACTGCCAGGCTCCTGAGTCCAGCGAGCGGCCACGTCGATAGAGCGTCAGGAACAGTGCCAAGGCCAAACCGGCTTCACAGGCGGCTACGGTAATGATGAACAAACCCAGAACCTGACCGCTCAGGTTGCCGTGATACCGGCTAAAGGCGACGAGGTTCAGCACGACACCTTGCAACATCATTTCCGCGCACAGGAACATCGTGATGAAGTTCCGTCGAGTCAGAAACCCGACCAAGCCCAGGCCGAACAGGACCGCACCCACCGTGAGGAAGTGCCCAAGGGAAATCATGTGGCATCTCCTCGGCGGTGCGCGATGGCAACCGCTCCGATCGTGGCAACAAGCAGTAGCATCCCGGCCATTTCTACACCCAGCAAATGTTCGGAATAGATGGCCAAACCCAGTGTACTTACGTTTCGAGCGGGCAGCCCGCCGGTTCCAGCCAGAATCACCACCTGCTCACGCAGTTCCCGCAAAGCCTGCTTCGCGCGGGCTTCATCCGGCGGGTTCGCATCAATGAGAGCGGTTTCCACGGTGTCGAACGTCGTTTGGATCTGCTTTTTCAGAGCCGCCGCCTGTTGAATCTCGGTGGCGGTTCGTGGTTCAGCCTGTGCGAGAGTCAACCGTTGTTGGAGGGAAACCGTTCCGCGTGGGGCCGTCATCCCACCTACCACGGATTCGAGCCGTTCGCGGGTCGATTGGCTGAACTCCGTGGAAAGCAACTGTTCTCGGTTGGCGGATTCCGCCTCAGCCAAGTGCGTGGCCGCATCCAACAGCGCTGAGCGTTCCACCACAGTCAGTGGAGCCAGCGGCAATCCGGGCGTGGCCACGGTTGTGTTGGCACTGGCGGGCGGTAACGATTGATGCAGGGCGAACAGAACCAAACCCGCGAACCCGAACCCTGCCAATCCCCCGAGCAATGGTTCTCGGCTACGGTCGTTCTCATCGGCGGGACCACTCACATGGCTCAACATCAGGACGAACAGGAATGTGACAATGATGGCACCCGCATAGACGATGATCGTCGTGGCCATCAGGAACGGAGCGGCCAGGATCAGGAACAAGCCGCAGGTACTCAACACCACGAAGGCAAAGGCGATGGCTCCTCGTGCTGGGTTCCGTTGCACCACCAGCACCGTACCAAATCCCACGGCACCGGCCGCGAAGAACCAGAAGAGGATCGTGGAAACCCAATCCGCTGTCGCGGAACCGAAGCGAGTCACGAGGAACGCGACCAGCAGGCCGAGTGCGGAGACTCCCAAAAATGTTCCCACCAGCAACTGACGGTGACGCGGTCGTGGCAGCAGGAACAGGAAGCCCACAGCCGCCAACAACCCAGCTCCGATCAGTTGGTAGGCGATAGCCTGGGAAGGTATTTGAGCGGGATCAGGCATTCGCGGACTCGTGTAAAGATTCACAAGGCTACAGAATTATTTAGCGACACACGCACCCTTTGGCAGCCCCCTACCGAGGGGAATCCTTCCCAAACGGCTATTTTGTGGCAGTTTCCCCAGCGGTGGGCGGGGCTTCGGAAGCGGGACTGAGCCGCCCGGCTTGCGTCCGAATCGGGTCTGTTCCCATTTGGGTCGTGGTATCGAAGACGCTCAGTAACTTCTCTTTATCAAAGATCATCTGTTCGCGGCTCAGGCCGGTCAGATCGTAGAGCGTGGTCAGTTCGATGGCATCGACCGGGCAGGCTTCCTCGCACATGCCGCAGTAGATACAGCGGAGTTCGTCGATGACGAAAGTTTCCGGGTATTTTTCTCGATCTTTCCATTCCGCCGGAGCCGGGGCGGCGACGATGTCGATGCAGTGTGCGGGGCAGGCGGTCGCGCACATGTAGCAGGCGACGCACTTCACCCGATTGTCATGATCCCGGTTGAGTCGATGGACCCCACGGTAGTTCGGCGGGAGTGTGGGTTCCTGTTCCGGGTACTGTTCCGTGATCTTTTTGCCGAACATGTGCCCGATCGTGGTTTGCAACCCATCGACGATCGCGGGGATGTACAGTTGCTCCAACAACCCGAGTTTCGGTTCCTGCACCCAGGTCACATCGTGTTCTGCAATCGGCATGATCGTGTTTCCCAATCTGTGTGTATCCGCCTGTGTGTATCCGCGTGTCCGGCGGCAGTAGCCAAAGCCCACCCTCCAGGCGGTGGGCGTGTGGATCTCAGGCTCCCACGGTTGCGTGTTCCCGTGTGGCGGAGCGGGCCTGTTTGCGGCGGGTTTTCTGTGCCGAACTGGTCCGCACACTGGCCGCCCCCGCGATGAAGAACAACAACACCGACAACGCCGTCAGCGCGAAGTACGGCAATTCAAAATGGCGGACCAACAACGCGGCCAGCAGATGCAAGATCGCCAGGGGGATCATCACTTTCCACGCCAGGCCAATCAGCTGATCGAAGCGGAATCGGGGGATGGTCCAGCGGACGAGCAGGAACAGGAACACGAACCCGAACACCTTCGCACCCAAGATGCCGAAGCGGAGCAACAGAGCCCCGATCCCGGTTTCCCCGGCAATGTTCTCCAACCCGAACAGCGACCAACCCCCGAAGAACAGAATGCTCATCAGGAAGCTGGTCGTAATCATGTGGGCATATTCGGCCAACAGCATCAGACCGAGTTTCATGCTGTTGCTGTATTCCGTGTGGTAGCCGCCCACGAGTTCCTGTTCCGCTTCGGGCAAGTCGAACGGTAGGCGGTTCGTCTCCGCGTAGACGCTGGTGATGAACAGCAGGAAGGCCAACGGCTGGAACAGGATGAACCAACCATGCTGCGACTGCCAATCAGTAATGGTTTCCAGATTCAACGATCCCGCGAACAACAGTACGCCGACAATCGCCATGCCGAGCGGGATTTCGTAGCTGATGATCTGGGCCGATGAACGCATTGAGCCAATTAGCGAGTATTTGTTATTCGCACTCCACCCCGCCAGGATCACCCCGTACACGGCCAGCGAACCGATGGCGAAGATGTACAGGATGCCGATATCCAACCCCGGTTGGATGGCAAATGTAAATGTCTCCTGGTAGGCCGCTTGGGCGGCTTCGTACTCGGCGACGGTCGCTTGGGGTGCGGGCGGCGGTGTGCTGGGGCCAATCGGCACCACGGCGATCGACAGGAGAGCCGTGCTGAACGCGACAATCGGGGCGAGGATGAAGAAGACTTTATCGACGTGCGACGGGATCACGTCTTCTTTCAGGAACATTTTGCCGCCGTCGGCGATCGGCTGGAGCAACCCCCACGGCCCGACGCGATTCGGCCCAAGTCGGTCTTGCACCCACGCGGCGACTTTGCGCTCGGCCAGGATCAGGTACGCCACCGTTCCCATCACGAAGGCGATCACGCCGCCGATCATCAGGGCCGTATAGATCAGATTGAACTCGGGCATGGAAGAATACTCACTCCAAACTCACGGGCTGCCATCCGCGAGTTGCGGGATTCAAACGGTGGTCAGTTCCAGGCGTTTTCCTTGTGGCGACGGCGGATCGGCAAGCCCGTCGAAGAACGGGACCGCGGCGGCCAGTTCTTTCCGAACCCCGGCTGCTTGCACAAGCCCTTTGCGTCCGAGGAGGTCCGCGGCGACTTGCAATTCTCCACGGGCTTCAATCGGCGGACGCACGGCCCGCGCGAACACCTGAGCCAACCCGGCATGGTTGACGAACGTCCCCTCTTTCTCGAACGCAGCCGTTCCGGGAAGGACGTACCGAGCTTGCTCCGTCAGCGAGGAAGAGAACAGATCCTGCACCACCAAGATAGCCGGTGCCTTCCAATTCGGGGGGAACGCAGCCTGGAGATGCTCCCGATTCGGATAACCGCCGACGAATACCAGAGCCGATAATCCCGTTTCCCCGGCGATCTTCTCGAACGGAATCACGTCCCCTTGCAGTTGCTTCAGCACGGAGGAGACACCGTTGCGATTGGGGCACTTTTCGGCGCGAATCGTGAACTTCGTCGGTTCCACGGGTTGACCATGCACGTTCTTGGGGTAGCTGTCATCCTCGCCGACCACGGGAACGGGGCCGAGGGCAAGCCGGGCTTGCGGAGACAGCCCTTTGATGAAGGTTCCCCACAAGAACGCTTCCTCGGCGGTGAGGAATGGAGACAACACGGCCACGACCTGCGACGGTTGCGCTGCGGCTGCCTGGGTGAGGTCCGCCCGCAGTTTTGGCAACATCTCGTACCAGGAGACGGGTGACAACCCCTTGTCACTCCGCATCATGGGCCGAACGATACGCTCACCGCTGTTGACGTAATGGTAACCCCAGCGGCCATCATCGCACATGAAGTGCCCTTGCGCGGCCGGGTTGTGCCGCGGACGCAGGCGGTAAACGATCTCTTTGTTCGTATCAACGTGGATGCTGCATCCGGTGCTGCACAAGGAACACACGCCATCGGTGTTCTTGAGATACCAGACCCGTTGCGTGTAGAGGAAGTCTTTTGAGCCGAGTGCCCCGACCGGGCAGAGATCGACGACGTTCCCGGCCAGCCGGTTTTCCAGCGGGCGACCAGGGAACACGTCAATCTCCTCATGATGGCCACGGTTTTTGACCATCAGTTCGGCGGTGCCGCTGATCTCGCGAGTGAAGCGGACACAGCGGGTACACATGATGCAACGATCGGTGAAGAGCGTAATCTTCGACGAAAGTTCCGGCTTGTTCGGGGGCGTGTTTTTCGGGTCGATCAACCGCGATTCGGCACGGCCATATTCAAAACTATAATCCTGGAGCTTGCACTCACCCGCCTTGTCGCAGACCGGACAATCCAGCGGGTGATTGATGAGCAAACCTTCGAGCGTGTCAGCCTGAGCCTTCTTCGCCAGTTTGCCAGGGACGTATTTCGGATCGTAGGGCAACGGTTCGTGACCGACAGAACGCTTGGCGTAGTCCCCCGTGACGATGACGGTGCCATCCTTCACCGGCGTCTGACAACCGGGGAAAACTTTGGGAATCATCGTGACTTTGCCGTCTTTCAGATCCCCCATCTCGATCATGCACATGCGGCAGGAGGCCACGACGGTCAGGGCTTCGTGGTAGCAGTAGTGCGCCAGGAACTGCCCAGCCCGCGCAACGGCCTGCACGCAGTTGAGCCGGTCGTTGCCGATCTCGACGGGAACATCATTGACGTAGACGGTAGCCATCGCTTCTCCTGTTCCCCTTCGCCTTCCCCGTCCGTTCAACAGAATAATCGAACGGGCGAACGATTCATTTTTTGAGCATCTGCTGAATTTCGTCGGCCTGCATCCGGCGGGGTGTCCCGGCGACGAGGCCAACACCGCCGCGTTTGTCGGCTTCCGTTTCATAGGCCCACAGGCCGCCGCGATCGCGGGTGCCGGTGAGAATGATGGTGCCATCCTCGATCAGAGCCAATAGTGTGGGCGCATCACGGCGGATGGCGTTCTTCACATCGGTTGGCTGCGGCATCCGGTTCGATTCCAGTTCCATCTGTGTCATGAGCAAACCGAGTTGCTGCATGTCGTTGAGCGTGGCTGTCCGCTGGCCCGCTTTGCGGATGTTTTGCACGGCTCCGGCCCCCGCTTGGAAATTCGTATTCTCACGGGCGGATCCTGTGCCTTCGGATGGCCGAGTACCAGGGGAGGCATCCAGCGGCGGCGGGGCTTGCAGGTCGTCGATTCCCAGGGCGTTCGGGTTCGCGTCCCGCTTCTTCGCCTCGCTTTTGTCCTTGCCACAACCAACGACAACACACGCCAACAGTGTGATACCGAGAATCAGACCACGACTCATGGCACGGCCTCCGGGTTAGTGCGCCCCGACCATTTGCAAGGGTTTGGCATAACGGCTGGGTTCCCCCTTGCGGATCGCCTCCTCGAACTCAGAGCGGAACTTACGGATCGCGGTCTTCACCGGCCAGCCTGCTCCATCCGAGAGGCCGCAAATGGTGGTACCGGGAATGATACCGATGCGGTCGGCGACATCGACGAGAATGTCGAGGTCTTCCCGGCGACCGAGGCCACGGCGGAACCGTTCCATGATCTTGAGCATCCAGCCGGTGCCTTCGCGGCAGGGGGTGCATTGTCCGCAGCTTTCGTGGGAGAAGAACTGCGTGACGTTGTGCAGCACGTCGACCATGCTGGTCTGATCGTCGATCACCGTCACCGCCGCGGTGCCCAGGCCGAGACAGCCCACCTTGCCGGGGCCGTTGAAATCCAGGGGAATATCGTATTCGGTTTTGCCGTCTTCCCCCTTGAGTGGGGCGAGGACATCGACGAAGCCCATGCTGAGGCCGCCGGGGTTGACCGCCTTGGCTTTGCGGCCTTTCCAGACACCGCCGCCATGCACTTCCACCAGTTCCCGCAAGCTCACGCCCATCGGCAGTTCGACGCAGACAGGTTTTTCGACATGTCCGGCGATGGTGTACAGTTTGGGGCCGTAACTGCCGGCATCACGCGGGTTCTTGGGGTCCGGGGGCACGCCGAGGGATTTGAACCAGTCGATCCCGCGCCGCATGATCTGCGTGACGCAGGCCATCGTTTCGACGTTGTTGACGATGGTGGGTTTGCGGAATGCCCCTTCAATCGCCGGGAACGGCGGCTTGATCCGTGGCCAAGCGCGTTTGCCTTCGAGCGATTCGATCAGGCCGGTTTCTTCGCCGCAGATGTACGCCCCGGCTCCCCGGTGCAGGACGATGTCCAGGTGGAAGTCGCTGCCAAAAATGTTCTTGCCGAGCAACCCAGCGGCATAGAGTTCCGCAATGGCGGCTTCCAGGGCACGGTAAGCGGTGCCGTACTCGTAGCGGACGTAGAAGAATGCCTTTTCGGATCGGATGGCGTAGCACGCCAGCATGATCCCTTCGAGTACCTGATGGGGGTCTTTTTCCATCAGGATGCGGTTATTGTAGGTGCAGGGTTCGGACTCATCCGCGTTGACGCAGAGGTAAATGGGTCCGGGGTGATCTTTGGGAAGGAAGGTCCATTTCAACCCGGTGGGGAACCCCGCCCCGCCCCGGCCACGGAGCCCGGCATCTTTCACTTGTGCGATGACATCGGCTGGCTTCTTATCGACCAGAGCCTGCTCGATGGCGGCGTAGCCACCATCGGCGCGATAGCCTTCCAATTGGTGGCTATTGGGCTTGTGGATGCGAGCCAGAAGAATGGGTTCATATTTCATGACGGCGGTCCGGTGATTCAATTTCTGGTGTCGGTGTCTACCGGCAACCGTTCTCGTAGTGATAGTGCTCAGCGTGAGCCGAGCTGAACCTCTGGATGAACTCCGGTGTCTTTTGATGATCCTCGTGCGGATAAAAGCACTTCGCACGGATCGTCCAATCGTACACCGCGATGTTGAGCGGATACCATGTGAGCGTTCCACTCAGTTTGTGCTCCGCGATCCAATTCTCAGCGAGCAGGATTGTGGTGAACACGGTCGACGGGAATGCCCCACCAGACCCGTTGAACACCCAAACACCCGCTTCGACCGAGTCGCTCACTTTCTGATCTCCGCGAACAGCCCATCAGCCTTCTCGGGTGTCACGTTCATCACATGTTCATCGTTGCGGAGAATGGCGGGGGCTCCATCACAGGCACCGATGCACTCGGCGAATTCGAGCGTGATCTTGCCATCGGCGGTGGTCTGGCCGCAGTGAACGCCGAGCTTGTGTTCGCAGTGGTCGATCAGTTCGTAAGCTCCCCGGAGCATACAGGCCAACCCACGGCAGACCCAGACCCGTTCTTTGCCGAGTTTCTCGCTCTCTTTCTCTTTGAAGAAAGCGTAGAAGGTCATCGTGTCCTGGACTTCGGACGGGTGCAGTTCGAGGATTTCGGCGATTTCCACCACGGCTTCGGGGGAAACGTGCCGGTATTCATCGTGAACCATGTGCAGCGCGGGAAGCGTGACCGCCTGCTTCCGAGGATATTTCGGTAGCAGTGCCCGGATACGATTCTTGATATCTTCAGAGAGTACGGACATTGTCAGAAGCCCACGGTTTACAGCTAACAGTTTGCAGCTAACAGCAAAGTACGGATAGCAGTTTGTGACTGCCGCCAATGCTTACTATTTGCTGCGTATATTCAGCAAGCGGATACTACCTGAATTAATCCAGCCAACATGCGTTTAATTTCATCTAGCATATTTGCTAGCGTCGGATACGTTTCTCCACTTAAGTAACCCAGGTCACGAACCAATATCAGTTGGTAGTCGAGTTCCTTGGCGGAACCATTAGCCATCCAGAGAAACCTTGCAAAGTCTGCATTCGTACTACGACCACAACCTTCCGCGATGTTCGTCGGGATCGACATAGCCGATCGTCGCATTTGCTGCGTCAGGGAAAACAATTCTTCCCTGGGAAACCCCTTCGTAATGGAGTAAATCTGTAATGTGAGATGATGCGACTTCTCCCATACCTTGAGATTTCGGAAATCTTGCATCACACCACCCAATTCATCGCATCATTTCTTACTGTTAGCTGCCCACTGTTAGCTGCCCACTGTTAGCTGCCCACTGTTAGCTGCC
>JAIXLE010000186.1:0-24766 GCA_026931725.1 Bacteroidales bacterium | reverse complement strand
CCACTGTTAGCTGCCCACTGTTAGCTGCCCACTGTTAGCTGCCCACTGTTAGCTGTCACCGATCCAGTTCCGCCGCGATGATGTTCAGGCTGCCGAGGATGGCGGGGACATCGGATATCTGGTGGCCTTCCGCCATGTGTGGGAACAGGGCGAAGTGGATGAACGAAGGTGGCCGAGTCCGGGCACGCCAGGCTTTTCCACTCCCATCCGCGACGATGTAGTAGCCGAGTTCGCCGTTCGCGGTTTCGGTAGCGGCGTACACTTCGTTGATGGGGGTCTTCCAGCGACGGTTCCACATGAACAGTTCAAAATGCTGGATCAATCCTTCGATGCTGCGGTAGGTCGCCTGTTTGTCTGGGATGGTGAGTTTGTCTTCGAGGTCCACATTCACCGGGCCAGCCGGGATATTCTCAACCGCCGCCGCGATGATGTTCGCCGACTGGATCATTTCTTCCATGCGGACAAGATACCGAGCCAGACAGTCGCCGCCGGTGGCACAGGACACCTTGAATGTATCCTGAAGTTCGGGGTACGCCAGATACGGTTGATCTTTCCGCAAATCACGCACAACACCACTGGCGCGAGCAATCGGGCCGGTCACGCTGCGATTGATCGCCTCCGCTTTCGACAGAATACCGACATCTTTGGTGCGATCGACAAAGATTCGGTTACGGTTGAGCAACCGGACCACGTCGGAATGGGCTTTCGGGAAGGTCCGCACGAAGTGGCGTACCAACTCGACGACATCATCGGTGATGTCGTTCATTAACCCGCCGACCCGGCTATAACCGGGGTGAAACCGTTGGCCGGAAGCCGCTTCAAAGACGTTGTAGATTTTTTCCCGCTCGTTGAAGGCATAGAGGAACGCCGTCAAACCGCCGAGGTCCAACGCGGCCGCGCCGATGCAGAGCAGGTGATCGCTGATCCGGGCCAGTTCGGCCAAGATCGTGCGGAGGTATTGGCAACGCGGAGTCAGTTCGATGTCGAGTAACTTCTCGACCGCTGTGTGCCAGCTCACCTCGTTGGCGAACGGGCTGATGTAGTTCATCCGGTCGACAACGGTGACATATTGGTTGAAATCGAGATCTTCGCCGAGTTTCTCGAAGCCGGAGTGCAGGTAGCCGATGTCCGGTACGGCCTTGACGATGGTTTCCCCATTCAGCGTCAGCACGAGTCGGAGCGTGGTGTGGGTGGCAGGGTGCTGCGGGCCGAAGTTCAGCGTGTAGAGGAACTCCCGCTCGGGGGCATCGTCGAGTTGTGCGACAGCTTCTAACGGCATGGGTCACTCGCAGTAATTCCACCACACGGACATATCAGAAATCGACGAAACATCCGATCCATTACGGGAACACGTTGTCGGATAGCCGTACATTCACAGCGACCGTTCACCTTTTAACTCTCAGCGCGGGTCAGGTGCTGGAAGTTGTGGCGCTCACCGTGGCCGCGGAGAGGATAATCCTTCCGCAGCGGGAAACTCGTATATTCTTCCGGCATCAGGATGCGTCGCAGGTCCGGGTGATCGGTAAAGGCGATTCCGTACATGTCGAACACTTCGCGTTCCATCCAGTTCGCCCCTTCCCAGAGCGGCACCGCGGAGGGCAGCACGGGGTCTGGGTCGTTGGCGAACGCTTTGACGAACAGCCGTTCGCCGGTGGTCGTGTTCAACACGCCGTAGACGACACAGTAACGGTCGACCGCATCGGGGTAGTGCAGGTAGTCGATGCCGCCGACTTCAAAAAGCATGTCGAAGCCGCACTGCTCTTTCAGTGTGCGGAGCAGTGGGAACAGCACGCGCGGGGCGGTTTCCGCGTCGAGTTGTACTCGCTGATTATCGCGGAAGGCGCTCGTGGTGAAGGCGTTGGGGAACTTGGCGTTCAGCACATCCAGGTAGGCGGGCATGGTGGCGTTCCCTTAATTGAGCCGGAGACGGGTGCCGGTACGGTAGTTCCCTGGTGCCACCACAAGCTCCTCTACGGGCAACTCGGTCGCTAGCGGTGTCGGCCCTTCATAGTGGTCCCGGTCGCGGAACTCACGGGCGTTGATCGTTCCGGTGCGTTGGACTTTCTCTTGCAGGTCCAGCACGGCCCGGATGAGTTGTTCGGGGCGTGGCGGGCAGCCCGGCACATAAACATCCACAGGAAGGAATCGGTCGATTCCCTGCACCACGGAATAGGTATCGAACACGCCGCCGGAGGAGGCACAGGCTCCCATGCTGATGCACCATTTGGGTTCGCTCATTTGCAGCCAGATGCGTTGCATTACTGGCACCATCTTCATCACCACCCGGCCCGCGACGATCATGACATCGCATTGACGCGGGCTGAACCGCATGGCTTCCGAACCGAAGCGGGCGATGTCGTAGCGGCTCGACGCGGTGGCCATCAGTTCGATGCCGCAGCACGCCGTGGCAAAGGGCATCGGCCAGAGGCTATTTTTACGGACCCAACTGGCGAGGCCATCCAGTTGTGCGATGAAAATATTGTCGTCGAGTTTCAGCGCCACTGAAACACCCCTTTCCGCCAGGCGTACAGGTACGCGAGGGTTAACGTCACCATGAATGCGAGGATTTCCAGGAACACCAAGTCGCCGTATCGGGACTGCCAACCGCCGGTGGTGTTGTAGGCGGATACCGCCCAGGGGTACAGGAACAGCAGTTCCACATCGAAGACGAGGAACAGAATGGCGATGAGGTAAAACTTCACGTCAAATTGCATCCGCGCCGAACCGATCGGGTCCATCCCGGATTCGTAGGGCATCTGCTTGGTTTTTGTCGGATTGCGGGGCTTCAAGAAGGGGATATGGGTTGCCGCGACGATGCCACAAGCCATACTGAGGATCACGGCCGCGAAAATCAGCATCGGATAGTAGGTGGCCAAGTCGAAGGCGGGTTCCAGCCCCGCGGGGGTCAGCACTGGCGGAGGGGTTGTCATACCGGCTCCCTTCCTACCACCCAGCGACGCATTTGGGGGTGGTTCTTGTGAACTTTTTCACAAGGTTGGCGAAAAACAAACCTCGACACGGTGTCGAGGCCATTGGTCCCTCACTGATCGTTATAGTACGAAGGGCCAGGATACCGTCAAGCAGTGCATCGTGGAGAGGAATCATGGAAATGGACTGGATTACGCCGGATACCGTTAGCATTGAGGTGATTCGGGATATTTACGATGCGGCGTATCTCGATGTGATCTTGCTGGAAGAAACCCAGCAACTCTCGATCCGCGATGAAATCAAGGCGCGGGCCACGCTCGCGCAGACAAACGAACGATTACAATTGCTCGCCTACTACGAAATCCAGCCGGACGCGACACGGGCCGACCGATTGGAACTGGCCAATCGCATCAACGACCGCTTCGTTCTCATCCGTGCGGGGGTCGACGAGGAAGGCGATCTCTGGTTCGATTACACCGTGTTGCTCAAGGGCGGTGTCACCAAGAAGATGATCGTGCAGGCCACCCGCGTCTTCCTGATGCTCGTGCCCCGTGCCGTGCAGGAGTGCGATGAAGATAATATCATCGCCTGATTTTCACTCGCGGACGCAATGCCCCGACTCTTGTGCTGGTAGGCTCAGGAAGCCCCAGTTCAACGCGCGATCCTGGGTGTACTGCTTGCCGAGCGTGAGTGCCGTCATCGCGTGCGCAGCCTCGTAGCCCAGGTAAAACGCATGGGAAGGGTTCAAACGAGAATCGTGCTGGAGCAGTTGGGCGAACAGCGCGAATGGGTCCGTCCCATGCAAATAGATGGATCCGTTCAGAATGTGGATTTCTCCGCCTTCCGCGAAGATGCGGTAGTTCGGGTCCGTCAAGCGTTGGGCTAACTCCGCCAGAGCCGCCGAACCGTGTTCCGACACTTTCCGATCACGCAACAGCACCAGACGCGGTTCGAGATGCTTGGGTAAGGTGCTGTGCCGAACCGCATAATAAACCAGTCGTCGAGCCAAATCGAACTCCCGCACGGCGGAACGGCACCAGTTAATCACTTCCGTCGTCAGCACGCTGCGGATCCCTAACTCTTGGCAGAACCCCGCGAGCAGCACATTCACCCCCACGGAATCGGTATCGGTCAATTCCGTCAGGTTGCCGACTCCCATCATCAATTCCGCATCTGGGTAGCGGTCCCGCACGGCGATGTAGCGGCCCAGGGAACGGGCGAACCCGAACCCGATCGGCTCCAGAATCGGGTCGATACGGAAGGGCACTCCCCGATCCCGCAGCGTCTGAATCGTCCAATCCAGGCTGGCCAAATCGGTCGGCGTATCGGGAATCACCACGACTTCCGCGCAGGGAAACTGTTCGTGCCAGCGGGTCGCAGACTCAACATTCGTGCCATTGACGCTGAGAACGAGTTCCGCACCCGCATCGAGAGCCGCTGACACTTCCACGGGGTCAAAACTATCGACGGATACCCGGAATCCTTCTTGCTTCAGCGTCCGAACCGCTTCACCGATGCCGGACCAGCGGCTACCGGGGTCGCAACCCAGGTCGATGACATCCGCACCGCTGCGGCGATAGTGCCACGCTTGCTGCCGCAGTTCTGCCAACGGTTTCTGGGGAGCGTGGTTGATCTCCGCTAAAATTTCGATGTCCCAGTCGCCATAACCCTCCGGGGCACCCGAACGCTTGCCGAAGAACTCGGGCAGATCCCGCAAATCCTTGGGGCCATGCTCCACGGGTGCGCCGAGCGCGTGCGCAACGGGGGCCACATCCCCTCGGCACAACCCCGGCAAAATCACCCGGTCGACGGGATTCAAGCCCGCCGGAAGATGCGTAGCGACCCATTTTGTCGTCAACAAGGCCGCCACGGTGATCGGCAGCACCGCGACTTGTGGCTCGAATCCCGCTTGTGGAGCCAAGTCTGTCAGCACACGCCGCAGAGCCGGTTCCGCGAGCTTTCCCGTGATGAACAAAATGCGAGGCCGAGAATCCGACGACATGGCAGTACGCCGCACTTCAAGTGTGAACTGTGGGTTCCGCAGCCGAGCGATCACCGTCGATCCCACCGGCGGATAGCACGGTTTCCGGTGGATCGGCTGGGCCGGGGTTCTCCGTGATGGGTGGGTGAAACTGCGCTTGTGTCAGCAACTTGCGACATTCCCCCCATTGGGTCCGCGGAATCGGCGCGGAAACCGGGGTCAGGGGTTGTTCATCCATCAAGGCGGTCAAAAACGTCGCCTTGGCGATGAGTTCCACATGGACGAAATCCCCATCGCATTGAATCGGAAACCGATCGAGCAAAGATTTGCGAAAGAGCTTGAATGCCACATTCGGATCATTCAACGGGTTTCCGAAGAGAAACCAGGTTTGCCAAGCCCGCCGATGCTCCCGCCACCCGAGCCAGCCGGGGAGTTTCTCCCGCGGCAACCCCAAAGCCACCCGGCAAAAACGCCGATACACCTGCCCAACCGCCGCCCAGAACCCCGGTACGGGCAGTCCGCGTCGGCAACCGACTACCACATCCAGCGGTTTTTGCATCAGTTCATCGACATCGTCGATCCGTTGGAGCATCGGTAGGAGATCGGCGGGGGTGTACGGATAATCGAGTGCGGTGTAGAAGAATAACTCTGATCGTGATTCCGCGTAGGCAGTTCGCAAGCAGGCTCCGAATCCGCGCGGCGATTCGTGCATGAGCAGTCGTACAGACGCGAGTTTCTGACACACCTTCTCGGCACGGGATCGACAATCGGGCGCGAGTGTGTCCAAAACCAGCAGGATCGTGTATTCCCGCCCGGTACGAGCCAAGACATCGTTCCAGGCCGTGAGGGATCGTTCCAAAGATTCCACGTCCGTCTGGAGCGGAATGGCGACCGTGAGCGAGGCACGGGAGGAGCGAGACTGAGTATGCGTCATCGAGAGAACCCGGTTTGCCAGCGTTCGGATGGCGAGAGAACCGCTCCGTTCACACTACGAAACCGGGCAGAAGATGGAAGCGGTCACGCTGCTCGGGTGCCATTGGTGCGTGGCGGGTTCGTTCCCTTGGGGGTGCTGTCTGACTCGCCCTCTTCCCGCATCGTTCCCTGGCCCGACAACTGAGCTTCGTACAATCGTTGGTAGGTTGCACAACCGGCCATCAGTTCGTGATGGGTGCCAACCGCGACGAGTTCGCCCTGATCCATGACAACGATGCGATCTGCCAGTTCGAGCGTGTTCATCCGATGCGTGATGAGAAAGGTCGTTCGACCTTTGACGAACTCTTTCAGAGCCTGGTGAATTTTTTGTTCGCTCTCCGCGTCGATCTGGCTGGTGAATTCATCCAGAATCAGGATGCGGGGGTCACGAAGAATGGCCCGAGCCAGGGCAATCCGCTGTTTCTGACCGCCAGAGAGCGAGGAACCCAGATCGCCGACATTTTCTTCATAGCCGTTCGGCTTCGTGATGATGAACTCATGGGCAAATGCTTGCCGAGCCGCGGCTTCAATCTGCTCGTGGGTGGCCCGCGATTTCCCATAGGCGATGTTGCTACGGATACTGCCGTCGAACAGAATCGTATCCTGGGTCACGAGGCCGATCTGTTTGCGGAGGGACCGCAGGTTGGCCTTGCGGATGTTCACGCCGTCGATGAGGACGGCCCCATGATCCGGGTCGAAGAATCGCGCCAACAACCCGAGGAGCGTGGATTTACCACACCCGTTCGGCCCGACGATCGCAATGGTTTCTCCGGCTTTGACCTTCAGGCCGACGTTGTTCAACGTACCCGGATCCTGACCGGGAATGTACGAGAAGCAGACATTGCGGAACTCGATCGACTGGGCATGTTTCGGCACCAGCGGTCCGGTGCCGTTCGCGGTGACTTTGGGAGCTTTGTCGAACAGAGTGAAGACCCGATCGGCGGCGGCGGAACCCGATTGAATCTTCGTGTACACACTGGACAATCGACGCACGGGATCCGCGATCGCGGCGAGGAAGACGTACAGTTGCAGCAGGGTTTCAAATTCCATCTGCTGAGCGGTCATCCGCATTCCCCAGATGTGCGTTTCCCCTTCCAGAACGAGGTACGCACCCGCCAGCAACGCCAGCCCCACCGCCGTCACACCCAGCACTTCCACAATCGGCCCCGCGGCGGCTTCGATCGTAATCACTCGGACGGTGCGGCGATAATACTCATCGGTGGCACGCCGAAACCGCCGTCGCTCCGCGGGTTCCATCGTGAAGGCTTTGACGACCTTGATGCCGTCGAAGGTTTCCCGCAGGATGCGATAAATATCGGACATCCGTTCCAGGACTTTGCGGGCCGCTTTCTTCATCAGGCGGCTCACGCGGCCCAGCACCGCCACGGCGGGGACCACCAGGATCATGAAGGCCAGCGTCAGCTTCCAGGAAATCGCACAGGCGAAACCGACACAGGCGATCGCCTTGAGCGGTTCGACGACCATCTTGCCGTAGAGAATCTTCAACCCGTTGCCGACTTGTTCCAGGTCGTTCGTCATCCGGGCCATGAGTTCCGAGGTGCCGACATCCACGACTTGGCGAGCATCCTGGTGAACGGCCGACCGATAAAAGCGGTTCCGCAAATCGAACAAGGTCCGGCAAACCACGGTGCCCACCAGTGATTCCTGCCAGAACTCGAAAAACCCCTTGAGGGCCACGCCGATGATGACCGCACCGATGATCCAACAAAAGGTCTGAAATCGGTTCTCCGGCAACAGACGAATCACTTGCGATTTCAAGAGCCGATACCGATACGCCCAGGTCCGCGATTCTTCGAGTTCGCCTTCGAGCTGTGCCAGATCCTTGGTCAGTTTGCGGAGCTGGTTTTCCCGATCGGGGGCTTCCTCATGTTCTTTGAGGAATTCCACCGCGATCCGCAGGAACTCGATCCGCTCGTGCAGTTTCGGGTTATTCGTCTTTGCATCGCATTGGGCAATCTCCTGATCGACCCATTGATGCAGGTTCTGCCCCGAAGATAAGATTTTGAGAACTGGGAAGATCGCCGAAAGATTCAAACTCCAAAACACCGCGACGCAGAACGCCGATGTTACGGATAACAGAAGCCGATAACGATACGGCCAGGAGCTCTTGATACAGCGAATAAAGTTGCGCATACCAGCACCTGCTCCGTCGACGGCATCCCCACGCAAACACAATCCGGGTTGCGGTTATAGCCCAATGGTGCCAGTCAAACAAGGCAGGTTCACGGCGGGAGCCAACGGAAACCCGGCAGACGAGGTGAGAGGTCCAACGCATGGATACCGACCAACTCGCTTCCTGGCTCGGTTTGCCGCCGGGTCATTGGCCGCCGGAGGATCGCGCCTTGCTGGGGTTCGGCTCAGAACCCGTCGATGCCGCGCAAATCGAAGCTCGCACTCTGGCGTTAATGGACAAACTCCGCCCGTATCAACTCCTCCATCCCGAACTCGTGACGGAAGGGATGAACCGGCTGGCACAAGCGATGCTCACGCTCTCGGTCGCCCCTGCTGCCTCGGCCACCCGTGACCTCCCCACGGAATCGCTCTCCTCGGTGATGCCTGCGGAGCGATACGCTTTCGCCAAGGAGGAACCGCCCCCGCCTGTTCCTCCCGCTCCGGTTTCTGATCAAGAAATGGTGATCGAGCCAGCGTTTTCGGAAGAAGTCTTGGATTTTTTTTCGTCATCCCTTCCCCGCACGCCCGAACCACCATTGCGATTCACGGGGTTGGAATCGGTAACGCATCCCCTGGCGGGAACCCTTACGAATCGGCGGGAACTCTATCGGACCCTGATCGCACTGCGTCGACTGCGTCGCGCATGGGTGGGCTTGCGCGAATCGGTGGCAGACCCGACCGCGCTTCTGGACACACCCGCGGCGGTCTGTACGTTTCTCGAACAGTGTGCCCGCCTGCGTGCCCTGGCTTTGTGGCGGGGCCGCGATCCCCTCTGGCCGGCATTCGCCGGGCACATGGTCTGGTCGATTGTGACATTACCGACCCCGTTGGTGGTGTTCCGCTCCTTGATGCCAATGCAACGTGAGACACTCGCCCGAGACTGGACCGCGGGGCTCCAGGCTCTCACGCAGCAGCAAGAACTCTATCGCCAGCACTTGCGCGCGACCCGGCCGCCACGCCGCCGCACCCGTCCGATTGTGCGGATGGAATGGGTTCTTCTGGCTCTTAGTCTGTTGGCCGTGCTGCTGGCCCTTCTGCGGAATCACGGGGGGAACGCAACAGGAACCGGGCTGGCATCTTGACTGTACCCTTTGCAAAACTTAGACTTAAACAACGCACCAGCAAAGGGCTTGGGCATTATCCCACCGTCGGGGGGGCGGCTCCTGTGACGAAGAAAGAAATTGTTAAACAGATCTCCGAGCAGTCGCATTTGACGCAGCTCAAAACAAAAGAAATCGTCCAATTGACGTTCGACGCGATTATCGACACCCTCGTCGCCGAGGGGCGAATCGAGTTGCGGAACTTCGGGGTGTTTGAGGTTAAACTGCGCAAACCGCGCCGAGCGCGGAACCCACGGACGAATCAAACCGTCGAAGTGGATGCGAAATATGTGGTGACATTCCAGCCCGGCAAGATCATGGAAGACCGCGTTCGGAGGCTCACCCCCCCCGAAACGGCCTCCCGCCTGATGATTGCGGATGACGAGGACGATGATGATTTGGTCGAAGACACCGATGAACAGTGCGTTCCGGTAGCCGTTGGTGCATCCGATGCGGGTGCGGAAGAGCCACTCCAAAACCATGCCCGCCGCCCTGGCCGCAATCATGCCCCTACGCAAAGAAATGATGACTTGAAGAGTTTGGAAAAGCCGCTCAAACCACGATAGTCCGATTCGCCAGCATTCGGTTCGTGTTTCTGACACCTGTCAACACCCCCTCCCCGTATTCCGGTAGAGGGGTGAAGGATGTGCATCCCGAAAAGTCTATTCGTTCGCCATTGCGATTTCCGTTTGCCAATCGACCTGCTTGGCATCCGTCCACAATTCTTCCAGCTTGTAGTAATCGCGGGTGTCGGGGTCAAAGACGTGAACGAGGAGATCCCCGTAATCCTGGACGACCCACTTGCTCGCGTCGTATCCTTCAACTCCCATTCGCTGATCGCCGACGGCCCGGAGTGCGGCATCGGTTTCTTCCACAATCGTATGGACCACCCGGCGACTCGGTCCCGTTGAGAGGATGAAGAAATCAAAGACCGGCGTGACGGCACGCAAATCTAAAACGACAACATCTTGTCCTTTATTATCCGCGGCCGTTTTTGCTGCCAAACACGCTCGCGCGAGGGCACTGGGCAGCGAGGAATTCGGTTGGATGGCGTGGGACGGGTCCAGTGTGTGCAAATCCAGTGTGTGCAAAGTGGCGGTGTTGCTCAAGTGACCTCCTTCAGGGTGTGCCCGCCGAAGGTTGTCTGATACCAGCGAGAACAGCGGCAGTTGCCATGTTCTTCGTGGGAAGACCTCCGGGGCAATGATAGTGACACAGGGTGCGGTCACGGTACGATACGGCACAACCGTATCTATCACCATCATTCGAGATAACCTAGTATTTTTCAAGTATTTTCCCCGTTTTACCTGGGCAACACGGGTTCTGGAAGGAGGATCATACCGCCGAAAGGGTTCACATCACGCTCGGATTTCTGGTTTTTGGCCGCTGCGTCCTCACCGCGTTCCTCCTTCCGTCGATGCGGAATCGGCGTGTGGCTGAAGTCGTCTTCCCTTCGCGGTCGCATTTGGGTTAGCCTGGAAACCGACGAATGGACCCTCTGATAACGAAATGAACGATGCGCCCGCATGGAGTGGAGCCGATGTTCCGATTCGCGGAGCCGGCCCAACAGAATCGAGCCGGTTGGCGAGAGCGAACCCTGTTACCACGATCACCCCGGATCAAATCGGTTGTGATCGTGCCTGTCTCCCCGCACGAACTTTCCGTACCCGCACCCCGATCGACAAACACGGCCTCGACCACAGACCGCCTCCATCATTTGGATGCCTTGCGTGGCCTGCTGATGCTGCTCGGGATCGTACTGCACGCCGCCCTGATCTATTCTGTCGAATCGGACTGGGTCATCGGTGATGCCCGGCGTTCCCGCGTATTCGATTGGATCTACGCCGTCATACACGCCTTTCGAATGCAGACGTTCTTCATGATTTCCGGCATCTTGACGGTGCGGATGCTGAAGAAAGGGCCAACCGCCTTCCTCCGGGATCGCGGCTTGCGTCTCGCCATTCCGCTTTTGACGATTGCCTTGACTCTCAATGCTTTACAGACATTGTTAGCGTTCGGGGGAACGCGATTCTGGGAAGAATACAGCGGCGGCCGTTGGGTCGGTCATCTCTGGTTCATCGTCGATTTGCTCATCTTCTGCGTCCTGGTGGCCGGGTTGACCGCTTGGCGACCGGAGGTGACCCGGTGGCATCTCCCGCAGTTCGGCGGGGCGATTATCGGGATTCTGCCGCTCGGCACTGCTGGGGCCATGTGGCTGCGAGACACTTGGATCGGCCATGATTCGTATGGGGCAGGGTTATTCACTCCCGCGGAGTTACTGGTTTATTTTCCGTTCTTCTTATTTGGCTTCCTCTATCGCCCCGGAACGGACCCGGCTCGGTTACGGCAACTGGCCCTGTGGTCCATCGGGTTGCTGGTCGGTTGTCTGGTGAATCCGTTCCCGCAACTGGACGGTATGGGGTTGTACGTCACCGCCGGGATCTCCTGGTCGGCGAGCATCCTTTGCCTGTATGGCGGTTCCTTGGTGCTGAATCGACCGCATCCCTTCGTGCGGACCCTATCGGATGCCGCGTACACGGTGTACTTGGTTCACCATCTTGCGGTCATTGTTTTCGGCTTGCTGTTGCTGCCGTTGACATTGGCGATCGGTGGGAAATTCCTGATCGTGGTGCTGGGCACCTGTGGGGTATCGTTCGCCTTCCACAGGGGTGTCGTGTCCCGCTCGCGGTGGTTGAGCCTGTTGATGAACGGGAACACACGCCCTGTGCGGATGCGACCAGGGTAACTCTTGCCCCCAGGCTGGGCTTACGGAATGATCCGTGGGCGAATCTTCACGTTCCGAAACGCGACGGGGCCGTGGTCCGCTTGCAGCATGAACGGACCCGCGGCGTGTTCGGGTTTGGACCAGTTGTTGCCGGTTGGGGTCTTCATCTCTTGGTTTTCGTGAATGACCTGGCCGTTCAGCGTCGCCTGGATGATTTTGGCATTCGCAATTTTCTTCCCGGCCGCGTCGAAGCGGGGAGCCTGGAAAACGACGGTGAGCGTTTGCCATTCTCCCGCCGGTTTCGCGGCATTGACCTTCGGGGCGATTCCTTGATCGATGTGGTGGTAGCGTGGCTTCAGTTCCGCCCGTGGGTAAATGCCACCGCACGAGTCACCGGACAATTGATCGGCTGGGGTGCCCGCGGTGTCGCGGAGTTGGATTTCGTACACATCATGGAACTTGATCCCTGAGTTGGAGTTCTTGCCGAGCAAAAACTCCACATGAACTTCACAATCCGCATATTCTTGCTTCGTGTGCAAGTCGCCGACGCGGCCCGTGGTGCCGTTGACCCAGATCGTTCCGGTTTCCGGGTCGGCTTGCAACGCTCTGGGTTTGGCCGGATTCAGCGTGACGCTTTTGGTTTGAATCCAGCGATCGTCGATTTTCTTCCAGGGGGAATTCTGGCCTGAGCGTAAGAGTTCCTGCCAGTCAGTGGGTTCGGCCGCCACCACGGGAGAAGCCAGAAACACGAGCAAGACCGCGAGCCGCATGGGGATGTCTCCTGGGAAAATCTGATTGCGTTACCGATCGTTCGCAGAGACTATTATCATCAACCGCGTACACCCCGCCCCGCAACGGGGAAATTCAGAATCTGCAGGAAGGAGTTTTATGATGTTTGGGAAGATGTGGAGCTTCGGTATTCTTATCATGACAATGTCGTCTGCATTTGCTGCCGAGAAACCGGCCCAGAATGGGAAATACTATGTCTATTATGGCACCTACACGGGCGGCAAGAACGGTAGCCAGGGTATCTACGTCAGTGCATTCGATGCCAAGACTGGGAAGGTGAGTCCGCCAGCCATCGCGGCGGCGGTGGGGAGTCCATCCTTTCTGGAGATCGCGCCGAGCGGTCAAACGCTCTACGCCATCGGTGAAGCGGCTGGCAAGAAGGGAGAAGGTGGCGGCGTTCACGCTTTCCGCATCGACCCGAACACTGGGAAACTGACCAAGCTGAACAGTTCCACGAGTGGCGGTGCGGGTCCGTGCCACATTTCCACCGATGCGGCGGGCCAGTTCGCCATCGTCGCCAACTATAGCGGTGGCAGTTGTGCGGCGTTCCAGTTGAAGCCAGATGGCAGCATTGCCGCACGCTCGGACTTCCACCAGCACCAAGGCAGCAGCAAAGCCGACCCGGCCCGCCAGGAGAAACCGCATGCCCACTGTGGTTTCTTCAGCCCGAATGGTCAGTTCGCTTATGTCGTGGACCTGGGGCTCGATCAGGTGTTGGTTTATCAGTTAAACCGAGACACGGGCAAACTGACCCCGCGACCGCCGATTACGATGCCGCCGGGTACTGGCCCCCGTCACATCCACATCACCCCGGATGGCAAAACGGCATTCGTTTGTGGAGAACTGGATATGACCGTTCATGTCGTGAAACTCGATCCGCGGTCGGGCGCGGGTCAGGTGGTCCAATCGTTGACGACACTGCCAAACGGCCAGAAAGGGCCAGTGAAGGGCTACAGCACCGCGGAAGTGCGCATTCACCCGAGCGGTCAGTTTGTCTACGTCTCCAATCGTGGCCACGACACGATCGCGGGCTTCCGCTGGGACGGTCAAAAACTCAGCCCGATCGGCCATGCGGGCGACGGGGTGAAGACACCCCGCAACTTCCGCATCGACCCCACGGGGCAGTGGATGTTCGTGGCCAACCAGGATGGCGGCGATGTGGTGGTCTTCAAAATCGACACCACGACCGGCCGCCTGACACCGACCGGCACCCGCGTAGAAGTCCCCCGGTGCGTTTGTGTGAAGTTCCTGGCCAAGGAGTAACGGATTTTCTTCCCGGCTCCCCGCGAACACCGTCGCCGAGTCTGGTATCTTCACCGATACCATGACAGAACGGGAATTCGCTATCGAAGTGGTGGCCCGGTTGCAAAAAGCCGGGCATCAGGCATTCTGGGCGGGCGGGTGCGTCCGGGATGAACTGCTGGGGCTGCCACCGGCTGATTATGACATTGCCACGAACGCCCACCCCGAACGGGTGCAGGAGTTGTTCAAACGCAGTCACGGTTTTGGTGCCAGCTTTGGTGTCGTGGAAGTGCTGGGGCCACGCGGGCCGGATGGGGTCTGGCTCAAGGTGCAAGTGGCGACGTTCCGTTCCGATGGCACCTACTCAGATGGTCGGCGGCCCGATCACGTTGTTTTCTCGTCACCGGAAGAAGATGCCGCCCGACGAGACTTTACCATCAACGGATTGTTCTACGATCCGGTCGCGGAACAATTATTCGATTTCGTTGGCGGCAAGGCCGACATTGATGCCCGCATTCTCCGAGCAATCGGCGATCCGAGCCAGCGATTCGCGGAAGACAAACTCCGCATTCTCCGGGCGGTGCGGATGGCTGCTCGGTTTCAATTGCAGTTGGACCCCGATACCTTCGCGGCGGCCCGGCGGATGGTGGAACAAGTCGCCGTGGTCAGTTCCGAACGGATCGCCGAGGAACTGCGCAAGATTCTCGTGCATCATCACCGCGTGGCCGGGTTACAGCTCATCCGTGAGTTCGGCTTACTGGAGCCGATTCTCCCGGAATTGGTCTGCATGATCGGGATTCCCCAGGGGTTGCCCACCGCGCCGACCGGGGATTTGTGGGACCATACCTTGCGGGTCATCGCGGAATTGCGTGGGTCACTGTGGCCGGAACCGGCGGCGGTGTCTTTTCCGCTGGCGTTTGCGACCTTGTTGCACGACATCGGTAAGCCCGGCACCTTTGCCCGCACGCCGGATCGTTACACCTTCCACCACCACGAACATCTCGGCGGTCGGATCGCGGCGAGTATCTGTAAGCGACTGCGTTTATCCAACGCGGAATCGGATCGGATCGTCTGGCTGGTGCAGCACCATCAATATCTGGCGGATGCCCCGATCATGCGGCTGAGCCGACTCAAGCCGATTCTGATTCATCCGGGGATCGGCGAACTGCTCGCACTGCACCGGGCGGATGCCCTCGCCACGGGCAAGTCCACGGACCATGTCACATTTTGCGAAAAGCTCCTGGAAGAATCACGGCCAGAAGACCTGAACCCGGCCCCGCTCTTCACGGGTGATGACCTGCGAAAAATGGGGCTTCCGCCCAGCCCGGAGTACAAGCGACTCCTCGACGCGGCGCGGGAAGCTCAGTTAGAAGGAACCATCCGCACCCACGCCCAGGCCGCGGAGTTGATTCGTCATCTCCTGGATTCTTCCCACACCCCCCACTCGGGCGGTCCCCCTCTCACCCCATCGTGAAGGCGGCCTTCAAGGCGGCGAGTCCTTCTTCGCCGTGGGTGCGGTCGATGACAACACCGATGCAGACTTCACTGGAATTAATCATCCGAATGTTGATGTTGCGTTGAGCCAACGCTCCGAACATTGTCCGGGCTACTCCGGTGTGTGTCCGCATCCCGACACCGAAGACGAAGAGAACCGCGCTATCCGCATCACCCGTCACCCGGCAATTCGGATCCATTTCCTGCACGATTTTCTGTGTACATTCCAACGCTTTCGTCAAGTCCGAGCGGGGCACCGTAAAGGACAGTTCCGCTCGGCCTGGTCCTGTCAGATTTTGTACGATCGTATCGACGATGGCACCCGCGTTGGCGACGGCTGTAAAGATTGTGCTACAGGCACCGGGACGATCCGGGAGATCGAAGATGGTGACGCGGCACTGTTCTGGGTTGAGGGTCACACCACTGACGAGAATGTCTTCCATTCCCGCGAGTTTGGCAGCCAACACCGAAAGGTCCGGCGGGCGGTTGTCGATGAGCAACGCCGGGCGACTCTTGAAGACCATCGCCACGGGATCGCCACCCGGTGAGATCCCCGCCCCTTTGCGGGGTTCGTGCAATCGGAACGCGGCGTGCAGGGCTTTCAAGGCTTTGACACCGTCGTTCTTGTCCACGAGGACGCTGATTTTGATGTCGCCGGTGGTAATCATCTTGATGTTGATTTCCTCAGCGGCAATCGCGGCAAACGCGGTTTCGGCCACGCCGGTGACCGTGCGCATGCCCACCCCGACGACCGAAACTTTGCTCACATCCTCGACACCCTTGACCGTGGCTCCGAGTTCCGTGGCAATCGGCTGCAACACGGCCAGTACATTGCTGAGATCGGTGCGCAGCACGGTAAAGCCAATTGTCGCCTTCCCGGCTTCCCCGACGGATTGGGCGATCATATCGACCGGAATGTTCACCGCCGCGACGGCTGAGAAAATCTGATGCGAGACACCGGGACGATCCGGGACACCATCGAGGACAATGCGGGCTTCATCACGGGCCAGGGCGGCCCCGCAGACGGGGACTTCGGCCATCCAGTCGGTTTCCGGCAAAATCCAGGTGCCGATGGCATCGGAGAACGAATTGCGGACCATCAGCGGGACATCGAATTTCTTGGCAAACTCGATGGAGCGGGAGTGCATGACCCCGGCACCCATGCTCGCCATTTCGAGCATTTCATCGTAGCTGATGCTGTCCATCTTGCGGGCATCGGGCACGATCCGAGGGTCGGTGGTGTAGACACCATCCACGTCGGTGTAGATTTCACAAGAGACTTTTCCACCGTTGGCTTTGACGGTGGGGTCGATCTTCATGGCAGCGGCGAGTGCAACCGCGGTGGTGTCCGAGCCGCCCCGGCCCAGGGTGGTGATGCTGTAACGCTCATCCATCCCCTGAAAGCCCGCGACGATGACGATGTTCCCTTGTTCGAGAGCCGCGCGAATCTTCGTCGTGTCGATCTTCTTGATGCGGGCTTTGGTGTGGGTGCTGTCGGTGACGATGCCGATTTGCGGGCCGGTGAAGCTGATCGCGGGTTCGCCGAGGGCATGTACCGCCATCGCCAATAGGGCAATGCTGATCTGTTCGCCGGTGGCCAGGAGCATATCCATTTCGCGGGCGGGCGGATTTTCCGAGATTTCCCGCGCCATGTCGATGAGGTCGTCCGTGGTGTCTCCGCGGGCGCTGACGACGACGATGACCTGATTCCCGGCGGCTTTGGCCCGAATCGCTTTGCGAGCCGCTTCCTTGATTCGCTCCGCCGTCGCCACGCTGCTGCCGCCAAATTTTTGCACCACGACGCCCACGGGTACTCTCCTCCAGAATCTTCTAGCCCGCACGGCCAGAAGTGGAGATATGTTAGGTGTTTCCGCGTGTGAATCCAGAGAAGTGAGGCCAAAGGGGATAATCTCATGCCGGGCCAGCATCGCAGGAAGTGTTGGCTCCGGGATGGCCCCATTCATTCGGTCGGAAGAGACACCGCAGTCGGGAGAATCCGATACACGCGGTACGCGGGCACTGTCAGCACCAATTCCCATTGGGATGAACGCACCGATACCCCGTTGGGTACGACCACATGGGTAATCCCCGCACGCAGGATCTCCGACAGCACGCCGGACGTGTCCCAGTCGGGCGTGGCATACCACCGCTCCGCCTGAGCAACACGGCGTTGCCATTCCAGCACGTCACGATCTCGGTACGGGATGGATTTGAAATCGACAGACACAGCGGCTCCGGTGGCGAGGCGGAATCGCTGCAACTCAAAGATATTCGCCGTATCCGCAGACTTCTTGGTCATGAACGTGGAAGAATAACTCCCGCGGGACTGGGACAGAGGCGGAAAGCGTGTCGGCAACAGGTATTGTTCCCCCGGCTGGCAATACGCGGCGACGGCTTCCAGGAGTTCCGCTTCCGCGTGGCTTTCCTGATAGCCGTAACCCTGCTGCACGAGGATCACGGATGCGATGGCCGTACCGAGTGCCACGATTCCACTACTGATGGATAATCCCCACGCCGGGAGAACCCGTTCCCATCCCCGCGCGCCGCCAGCCAGAAACGCCACGGCGGCCAACGGAACCAGCACCACGGAGAGCCGCCACGGGAACAGCAGCGCCAGCGTGGCACTCGCAGTCGTGAATTGAATGATTGTCAGAATCACGGCTCCGGTCGTCGCTACGATGAGGACCGGGAATAGCCGGGTTCGCCGAAACAGGAGGATCCCGCCCGCCATGCCGCCGATCTGGAGCCAAGCGATGCCGTCGAGCCATTGCACGATGCGGGTGTGATGGGGAATCCGCACCCAGGCCAGAATCTGTTGCGATTCCGCGAATGTCTCCGGGTCCGTGGGGCCGAATCGCACCAGCACATAGCCGATAATCGGCATCACCCCCAGCAGAGCCACCGCCCCGGTTCGCCCAGCGATCCCGATGCCGCGTTCCCGAGACAGCCCGACCATCATGCCCACGACGAGCAACGCCCCTGGCAGCAGGTAGGTCGAATGCAGCCCGCACGCCCCGACCACACAGAACGCGGCCAGTGTCGGGCGGTGTGCGCAGTACGCCGCCAAACTGCTCAGTAGCAGGACACCGAACACGGACGGCTGCAACACGGCCCCCAGCAGGTACTGATTCGCAATGCCCGCCTGCCCGTACCAGGGATAATCCACCCCACAGAGCTGGACCGAAGCTATACGGATCGCCGCGGAATGCAGCACGATGACCCCGGCTGCCAAGGCCAGTTGTCCCGCAATCGACCGAGGGAAGAACGGCAACGCGCGACCAATATGCCACAGACTCAGGAAGTACACGACTTGGATGCCAGCGTAGACCGCCCACAACGCGGCCATGCCGATGCTCCGGTAAAGCACCGCAATCAGGCCGGAGAAAAGGGGTGTCGGGTCGGTCGTGTTCGCCAACCAATCGTGCGTCAGATCGCCATAACCGGCGAGCGCCAGACCGTGTAAGTAGTATTGATTCTGATTGGAATAAAAATGCGGAGACTGCGTATGCGCCGCCATGAACAGCAACGCGGCCCCCAGAGGCAGCCAGAATCCGCATTTACCACAGCGTGAGGTCGAAAGTTCGTGCATCTCCCTATTGCACGAACGCGGGGCCGGATCGGAAAGCCCGGAACGTCCGGTTCACGCCAGGATGCCAGAAATCACCGATCCACCGTGGCTGATGTGAATTGGCCGATTCGTGTTGTCCGGCACCATCGCTTCCGGGTCGACACCGAGCAGGTGATAGAGCGTGGCCGCGATGTCGCCGGGGCTGACCGGGAAGTCGGTGGGGTACGCCGCGATCTTGTCGGAGGTGCCGTACACCAGTCCGTTGCGGATGCCTGCGCCGAAGATCAGGCAGAATCCGCACTTCGGCCAGTGGTCCCGCCCCGCACTCTTGTTGACCCGTGGCGCACGGCCCATGTCCCCTTGGACGACGACGACGGTTTCCCGGTCGAGTCCGCGTTCCGTCAAATCATCGAGTAATGCCGAAACGGCGGTATCCAGGAACGGGAGGAGGATGTTCTTGAGCATCCGAAAATTGTTACTGTGCGTGTCCCAGTGACCGTTCCCTTGAGCGGCTTCGGTGTGAACCGTGACGAAGGGGATGCCCGATTCCACCAGTCGCCGAGCGAGCAAGACACTCTGACCGAACAGATCGCGGCCATACCGATCACGGGTACGCGGCGATTCGCGGCCCAGGTCAAAAGCGGTGCGAGCCTGCGGCGAGGTGAGCAACTCGAACGCTTCGGCCCGGTTCTCGACGATCCGGTTCGTCGCCGCGAGTCCGTCCATCCGCGCTGTGGCCTGATCGAGCTGCGTCACCAAGGACCGCCGTTGATTCAGGGCATCGAGTGTCAGGGAATCATCGAGTTTCGGCAGGGTCGGCTCACCGAGCGGCCGATGTTCATGGTCGTAGAATGCGACTTTGCCCGGCTTCCAGGTCGGTTCGCACATGCTGAACAGTGGGTCGTATTTTGGCCCGAGGTAGCCACCATACGGCCCCGCTCGCCGCAAACCCTGGCTGTAACCCGGCATGGCCGGAAGCACCACATATCCCGGCAACTCCGCCCCGCGCCCCACACCAAAATACTGACAGACCGAGGGAATACTCGGGTGATTGGTCGGCTTGGCGTAATAGTCGATGTTGTCGATACCGCCAGTGAAGCCGGTCATCACGGCGTAGGGGTTATGGCTATTGTAGCCGTGGGACACCGAGCGAATCAAACAGGTCCGGTCGAGGCGTTTGGCCAACTGGGGCAGATGCTCACTGACCCGGACACCGGGAATCACCGTGGGAATGGAGTCGAATTCCCCCCGGACTTCCGCTGGAGCCTCGGGTTTCGGGTCGAACATATCGACATGGCTCGGCCCGCCGAACAGGTCGATGAGAATGACGGAACGAGCCGTGGATTTGCGGGTTGCGCTGGCTGCCGGAACGGAGGAAGTTCCACCAGGGAGAACTCCAGTCAACGCGGCCAGGGTGCCCGCGCGGAGCAGTTCCCGGCGATTGAGAGCATCACACGCGGTGGAACGATGGCCGAGAACGCGGAGCATGGCGGATACTCGACGAGGCGTTGAGGCGGGAGAATCACCGTGAAGCGATGATGAGAGGATAACCCCCGCTCGCATCGGATGCAAGCAAGAACTGGCCCCGCAGGACAACGAGGGTTACGAATCTCACCATCTCACCCCGCTGAAGGACCAGAGTCGAACGACCCCGTCCCCACCGCCGGTCAGGGCAACAGGCTTTCCGGCCGAAATCGCTACGGCCCATACGCCTCCTGGGTGCCCCGGAAAGGTGAGCCGTGGTTGCCGCGTGGCGGTGTCCCAAACGATAACCTCACTGGCCACACCGCCGGTAATCGCAAAGGAACGATCACCGGCAGTAGCCAGACAGCGAACGCCTTGCCGGTGTCCCGATCGCCATCGCTCGGGCTCGCCGGGAAAAGCCATCAGGACGACGGTATTGTCCGCCTGCACCCCGCCCCAAACCTCTCCACTTCCCGACAATAGCCTGCCCCCGGCCACCCAGGCGACGGCGTTCGCTGGCCCGGCGTGGGCTGGGAATCGGCCAACTTCCTGGCCGGTATCGGTGTCGAACACCCGTACCGTCCCGTCCCGCAACCCGCAGGCGGCTCGGTCCCCACTCGCGGACAGGCTCAGTCCCCACACCTGCTTCGGCCATCCGGGCGGGCTGACATCCGGTGTGGACAACCCCTCGAAGCGCAGGAGTTCCCTTCGTTCCGGTACGGACCAGACCCGCGCCGTCCCGTCCATACTCGCGGTCACCGCCCGTTGACCGTCCGGGTGATAGACGACGTGCTGAACATTGTGTTCGTGCCCCGTGAGTTGGCCAACTTCGTTACCAGTCTCCATGTCCCACACACGCACCACCAAATCGCGGAAGTCGATACCACTGGCGGTGAGCAGAGTCTTCCCGTCCGGGGATACGGCGACCGACCGAACCGCTGCGGTGTGCCCTCGAAACTGGCGGATTTCGGCCCCGGTCGTCAGGTCCCATTCTCGCACGGTGGCATCGAACCCGCCGGACAGGGCGTGCTTGCCGTCCGGGGTCCAGGTGACCGCACTGACAGTTCCCGTATGACCCCGGAGGGAGAGACGTTCGCCCGCTGCCACAGGGGCGGCGTTGTGGTTGGCGGCAACGTCTCGGTTTCGTGGTTCAGACCATCCACTCATGCTCCCCGCGAGGACGACAACCGCGACGAGTAGGACAACCCCAACCAGCAGCCATCGGCTTCGGTGGGAATGGGAATGGGAATGGGACGTGTCATTCCCATTCGCTGTCGTCTCCATCGCCCCTTCCAGGGCCGCGACAAACGACCGGCAGTCGGGCCAGCGGTCGTTCGCCTGCTTGGCCAGCGCGCGGGCTACCACCGACTGCTCAGCCAGAGGGAGCATGGACAGGTCCGGCGGTTCGTGGATGTGCGCCTTCATCAGGGCCGCTGGTGACCCGGCGAACGGCATCCGACCGCCCCGCAGTAGGCAGTACGTCACAGCCAGGCTGTACTGGTCCCCGGTGCGGCTGGTCTTGCCGTTGAACGCTTCCGGCGGGGCGAACCCGACGGTCATCCCACCACTGTGCCCGGTATTGTCCCCACCCATCGCCCGAGCCAGCCCGAAGTCGGCTACCTTTACTCCACCACCGACCAGGAGGAGGTTCTGCGGTTTCACGTCTCGATGGGCGACGGCTGCGGTGGCGCTGTTCAGGAAGTCCAACCCCTCGGCCGTCTCTCGGAAGTAGCCGAGCAACTCATCCGTTGGGATGCCCACCTGTCCATTCGCGGCCGCCTGTTGGTAGCGATCCCAGAGCGAGCCGTCGGCCAACTCGGCAGCGATGACGAGCCGGTCGGCGGTCTGCCACGCCCCGAACAAGGCCAGCAGGTGCGGGTGCCGTCGCCCACGGACGGCATCCAGCGCCCGCAGTTCGGCAACCGCCGACCGACCACCGAGCGGAACACCCTTGAGCGCGACGGGCAGTCCGCCCGGCCCGATCGCTTCCCAGACTTCACCGAATCCACCACGACCAAGTGGCCGAACCAAACGGTAGCCAGGCAGTGGCTCCATCTCAGGCTGCCATTGACTGAGGGGAGCGTCTTCTTTTTTGGCCAGAGGTGTGGAATCCGTGGCGTGGCTGTCTCATCCAGCCACGCCACGGCCCGGAGCCGGGCTAGCCGCTTCTGCAGAATCGGGCGGAATTCGGGGTGCGAATGGTAAAAACGGTCCAACACCATCGGGCCATCGGCTTCGTAAGCATCAAGCAGGTCTTCTAAACAGTCTTCCGAATCCGAGATGAAATCAGCCATCGGGCGGCTCTCCGTAGAGGGCTTGCGAGAGCAATTCTCGGGCCAATCGCCAGCGCCGCTTGAGAGTGCGGAGCGGCACCCCAAGCAAGGCCGCCGCTTCAACTTGGTTCAATCCTTCGTACCACACCAAGTCGAACACTTCACGGGCCTCGTCCGGCAGCCGCTCGACCGCTTGATGAAACTCTGTCCACTCGACCAGAGAAGTCGGGCCTGCACCGGGATCAGCGGGTTCCGGGTTGCGAACACTGCTTTCAGGGGAGTGGACACCAGTATAGATGAGCGGAGTTGCGGCCAATTCGCGGGCGACATCTTGTAGCGCCCACCGGATTTGCCGGGCAGCCAGGGCGAAGAATCCGCGCACGGTGGTTGGTTGGATGTTACCGAGTGACCGCCGCAATCGGAGCAGGGTGCGTTGGAGAATATCATCGGTTTCTTCCACGGCCCGCAGTGCCGGTGACACGCGGAACATCCGTCGGGCGAGGGCGCGAACCCGTTCCATGGCATGAGCGATCAGCTCATCCCGAGCTTCCACCCGACCGTCGCGGAGTTGGTTCAGCAAATCCTGAATGTGGGTGGAATGGGCAAAATCCATCAGTTTGTGGACCCCGGATGAGATTGGGCTTGGTTCAGCGTTGACGGGAAAAAGTTCGCGATTTTTGGCCCGCGCCGGACAGAAGGGGCGTTCTTATTGGGATGAGCGGCATACCGGCCGGAGTCGCGGTTCGGATGGCATGCTCGTGCCAGAAGGAGAACGACGTGGATCGTCGCTATTTCATTCAACAAGGCCTGGGAACTGGGGCACTCGCTCTGGGTGCCGGCGGCTTCCTGTTCATCCGTCGCAGCCAAGCCCGCGAAACCATCGTGTCGAACATGCTCGACGATGCCCTGCCGCCACTGACGGCAAGCGGCATCCGCGGACTGAACACGTTGCCGGGTCGGGCGCGGGAACAGATCAAACGGTACTTCCACGGTAAGTGCCTGAATGTCTCGGGATTCGTCAATCACATCTGCTCGAACAACTTCACCGAGCGTCTGGGCCGCTGCCACACCCCAGACGAAAAAGAAGCGTGCTTCCTTCAGGCGTTTTGCAGCCGAGTCGTCACCGAGGCCGAAATCCTCCACTGGGTCGAGACGATCGCGGCCGAGATCGGTAGCGAACTGGACGACGAATGGACGACGTACTGTGCAGAAATGTCCCTCAAATGGAATACACGCATCCGGGGCTACGGGGAACCGCTGGTCGCCGACCAACTGACGAACCGACTCAGCGAGGTAATCCGCACAGACTTGAGTCAAGCCGCCCACATGGCCATGACCACCGATCAGCGGCCGGCCGTCGGTGAAACCATCGGCAAGATCGGCAAGTCCGCCGTCCTGCTTCTACCGCTGGTGCGGTTCGGTTCGGTAGGAATGGGTGTCGGCATCCCAACTTTTATGATATTGGCAGCCAAGCACGTCTGGGACTACATGATGTCCCGGCTGAACGACTGCCGGGGTGACTACCAGATGGCGATCTCCAGCCGGTTGGCTCTCCTCGGCAACCGGGTCGGGGCTGAGTTCGAGCGGGAGGTTCGCCAGCGAATCACAGACCTTCAGATCTGGCAAGAGCGGTCGATTCGTGCGACAGCCACCCAGTTGGCTGAGGAACGGGTCACCTTGATTTAAGGAGCCGTATGCGCAGAATCATTCGCCATTTGTTCGGAATAGCGATCATCACGAGTGTCGCCGCTATTGGCGGCTGCGGCGGCGATTCCAGTACGCAAACTCCGGCCCAGTATTTCAAGGCGAATCAGTCATCGGCCATGACACCTCACGGCAAGGTCAAGACCGATAACGTCATCGAACGGGATGACAAGATTGAGTACTCCACCGAGGACGGCAAGAGATGGCGGGTTGGCTACTCCAAGCTGACCGATGGCACCTACCAGTACGACACTCCCGATGAAATTGAGGCTACGTCGAACTCGCAATAACAACGGGCGAGTCGCCTTCGATTGGATTGGCCCGATAGTGGGC
>JAIXLE010000024.1 GCA_026931725.1 Bacteroidales bacterium | reverse complement strand
GATCCCAATGGTCGGTGGCTTGCATCACTGGTATCGTCGAGCCCACGCTGCGTAGGCTTCCGATTCTCTTCGACGTACTGACGATTGACTCGGAATCGCGGTGCAGACGGTACGTGCCAGATCACGCTTTCACGCCAACAGCGACCACGACAACTCTCGGAAGTCACGATTGCGATGACAATCGCCTTTTTGTTATCGTTTTCATCCATTCCTAAACTGTCATGATGACAGATTTCACTGCCCTCGGCTGCAAGAATGGCATTTTCGGGATGCACAACGGGCGGACATCAGTGGGACTCGCCGTACCGGGCTACCTGCTCCCAGATCGACTCCCGGTAAGCAATCTGGAACCCGTCATCGGGCGGGTGGTCCGGCAGCGACTGCAAGGACCGGGCGGCATCCAGCCACTCTTGGACCAACCGCTCCAGCGGCCCGTTCGAGACGCTGCCGGGGGAGAAGGAGAACTGGTAGAACAACGCTCCGTCGCAGAACTCAAAGGACACCTCACGGCGGTCCAATTCAGGGCGATCCATCTTGGCGAACGCGACACCGCCCGCCAAGAGGGCGGACGTGCGCTCCATCAGACGGTCGATGCCGATCTCCTCCGCACGGTAGAACCGAAGGACGCATGGGACCGGCATGTCGTCACGGACGTAGCGGGGCTTGTCGTCCGCTGACACGAACCCCTGTACTGCGGGCTTTTCCTGCCATTCCGACCAGCGAACGCAGGCATCGGGCAAGGAACTCGGCTCAGCGTCCTTCGGGTAGTTGTGCATAAGCACGGTCAGCCCCGTGGCATCTTTCCCTTCCTTGATCCACAGGCGGACATATGGCTCAAACCCGACACGTTCGCCACGAAACGCAGCTTGCACCCACGCCACATCATTCACTTTCGAGTAAGCGATCTTACCGAGCATCGGCCCAGCGATAGCGCGTCGGGTGTGCAGGGTGGCAATCCCCCCGTCCGACGACCTCTCCCCGTTCAGTCGCACTTCGCCCCCCTATTCTTCAACCCACCGCCCCCACCACTGTGGTTCGCCCCTGCCGTTCTTCGGAAACACCCACAAGTTTCCATTCTGGTCTTTGAACACGTCGTACTTCGAGATGCTGCCCCCGACGAGGTCGTCCTTGATCTGGTGGGGGTCCAGGCCGCGATCATGGAACCACTTGTCGTTCGGCTTGCCCACCTTGCCTACCGGAGTGTCCGGTGGGTTGATGAACTCCATCGACTTGTTGTGGACGAGTACCCCAGCGGTGCCAACGGCGTAGGTGTGATCCTCGGCCACCTCCACGTTGTAGACCCGGAGTGCCTCCTGGCTCACGACTAGCGACTCGACCGCCGCTTCATCGCCATCGCGGAGCAACAGCCTGTCGCCGACCCGTAACCCCCTGGCCTCGACCCATCGCCCCCGGATCGAGCCGGTCGCCGACGAGGCGGGGGTATGTTCGGGCGGGTCGCGTTGATCCACCCCCTCCCCGGTGACGACCCAGACCGGGTGGTTGCCTGTCGCACGGAATACGGTGCCGGCGACCCCCACCGCGATGACATCGCCCTCGTAAGCGTGCGAAAAGGTGTTCAGGACGGGCTTCAACGACCAATTACCCGTGTCCGGGTCGCACGCCCAGACCTTCATCCCTCGCTCAATGCGGCTGATGGATTGGTCGCCGGCTTCGGTCGCCACCGGCGTGTCTGCCGGGAAGCACCGTTGGTCAAAGGGGCGTTGTAAGCGTCCTCGAACCGGATTCCCAGCGGCTGGAGCTACCCCACATGTGCCAGCCCTTGCCTCGGACCTCAGCAGGCTTGTCCCCTCCCGGACGGCAGACGAACACGTTTGCCGAGTGGCCGTTCTAAACCCCACACCTAAACTTGGTCCACCCTTCACGGGGAGGGGAAATATCCCGGTGGCGAACAAAGTCGCCATGTTAAACCAGAATTCCTGCTGTCGGGCTTGCTCCACCCGTGCACGCTCGACATCACCCGCCCGCCGTGCCGCCGCCATCTCCGTTCTACCCCACTGCTCCAACTCCGGCTCCGAGAGGGTAACGGTAGGATACGATTCCCCAGGGATTCTCTTTCCCCAAGTGAGCCTGCTGAGTTCACCTCTCAACTTCAGAATTTCCGGGTTGTCGTCCTCGAAGTAAGCCGGTCCAGACCAACTTTGATGGCCAAGTTGTCGACCCCCGCCCGGATTGATTCGTTTGAGGTAAGCCTCCCAATCTTCCTGGCGGAGCTGTTTGAGACGCTGTTGCAGATCCTGTACCCTGGTAAGTTCTTCAGGCGTGTAGCCAGCATTTTGCGAGGGATCTTTGAGTCCACTCGGGTCGCTTCCATGTGTCGGCCCGTTCCCCACATAGCGGTGGGCATTGGGATCCCCACCGGCGATACCGATGGGGTCTTCGCCCGTCCAGCGGCCCGTCGCCGGATCGTACATCCGACCGCGGTTGTATTGCAGACCCAATGTATCGTCCCATTCTCGACCCGTATAGGCATAACGATCAAGACCAGTACCAGCTATAATGCTACGATTGCCCCAGGCATCATAATCGGCCTCACCGGAGATAACACCCACGTTGTCAAAGACCACACGCACCGAACCCTGGCGATCCGTTCCATACCAGGATACCGCACTCCCATCCTCTTTTGCCAGCAATTCGTCCACACCATCGCCAAATGTTCGCCGCACATCGACCGTCCAACCACCCAGCCCATCCGAAGCCAGATCGGCAACCACATCAAAGTTCTCGCTCCCCACCGCGAGCGGCTTCGCCGGATTCCAGCCATCGACCACGAAGCGTTCGTCCGACACCACCGTCAATGCACCATCATACTCGGTCCGACCGATGCGATTGCCAAAGGCATCATACAGATATTCCACGCGCACTAACAGCGCATTCGACCCGTCCCGTTGCTCGGCTGCCACCAACTGGCCCCGCAAATCGTACTCATAAGTCCACGATTCCCCAGTCTTCGACTTACCGACCATCCGGCCAGCATCGTCATAGCTGTAAGTCCAGACCCCATCCGTCGACAGCCGGTTGCCGTGATCGGTGATGTAGCCGCTATTGGTCCGGTTGCCGTTGGCATCATAGCTGTATGATGTTCCATCATCATCAGTTATCTGATTGGTATCATCATAATCAAATGTTCGAATATCCCCGTCGATCGTCTGCCCGGTCAACCGATCCGCCAGGTCGTAACTGTAGGTGTACTCGCCGAGCGTGCTGTTGGAGGCATCTGCATGATGAATGCCAGTGAGCCGGTCCAAGTCATCGTAAGTATACTCGGTCGCACCGGCCGACACCCAAGCCGACCCCGACCAGCCGAACCGCTCGAGCGTGTCCACCAGCCCGGCCGCGTCGTAACTCCACGCCGCCTTGAGCGGCATCACCCCGGTCGCACCAAGTTCCCGGCTCGTTAGCCGGTTCAGCGCGTCGTAACTGCTGGTCTCCACTGCCCCGGTCGAATCGGTGACCGAAGTTCGGTTGCCGTTATCGTCGTAAGCAAAAGTGAAATCGAGGAACGGCCCATCGACCGTGCTGACACGGTTCAATCGGTCATACGTCAATGTGTAACTGCCGTCGGGGTCCGTGGCCGTGAGCAGGTTGCCGTTGGCATCGTAGCTGAAGGTTTGCGATTGCAGCTTGGTTCCACCCAAAGACGCGTACCAGTCTTCGGTGGTGACACGGTTGAGATCATCAACCGTGAAGACCCGAACCTGGCCAAGTCGATCGGTGATCGAGACCAAGTTCCCCGCGGTGTCGTAAGTGTAGGTTGTGCTCTTGCCGAGCGGATCGGTCTCGTTCGTCAGCCGACCGGCATCGTCGTAACTCCATTCGGTCGCGTTCAGCACGGGGTCGATCAGCGAGACCTTGCTACCGCGTTCGTCGTAGCCGATGGTGGTCACGCCCGATTCGGCATCGGTGATCGACACCATCAAGTTCCGCTTGTCGTAGCCATAGGCGGTGGTGTGGCTGAGCGGATCGGTGACCGTGACCAAGTTATCGTTGGTGTCATAGCCGTAGGTCGTTGTCTGGGCGAGTAGCGTGCCCACCCCTTCCGTGACCGCGGATAATCGACCGAGCGCGTCATACCCGGATTCGGTCACCAGCCCGCCCGGGGCCGTGACCGAAATCGTCCGGTCGAGATCGTCGTAGAGGAAACTGGTGGTTTGCGCTTCGCTCAAACCGTAGGCCGCAGTCACTGTCGAGACTCGGCCGGCCGCATCGTAGACATATCTGGTGATCGTGCCCCGCGGATCGGTCACCGTCACAAGGTCGCCGTTCAAATTGTAATCGTAGCTGGTTTCTCGTTCCTCGGTAAACCCGACTGCTTCGGTGATTACCCGGACTCGCCCCAGGAAATCGTACTCGTACCCGGTCGGTGTTCCTCGCGGATCGGCGATACTCATCAATCGGCCATCGCGATCATATTCGTATTCGGTACTATTGGACAACGCGTCGATCACCTTGGCCACCCGGCCCCAATCATCGTACACGGTCTGGGTCATGTTCGATCGCGGGTCGGTGACGGTGTCGCGATCGCCAGTGATAGTGTAAGCATAGGTCGTGGTGTTCGACAGCGGATCGCTCGTCGATGTCAACCGGCCCCAAACGTCGTAGGTGTAGGTCGTCGATTTACCCAGCGGGTCCGTCACTGCTGTCACCCGACCGCCGAGGTCCGTGGTCGTGGTCCAGTCGTTGCCGTAGGGATCGACCACGGCCACGGTGTGGTAAATGTCGTCGTACCCGGTGGTGGTCGTGTAGCCACGTGGATCGGTCACCGCGATAACTCGACCCAAAGCGTCATATGCCGAGCTGGTCGTCCGTTCGAGCGTGTCCCCTACCGCTTCCGTGATGGAAACCACCTGTCCCAAAATGTCGTAGGTGAACGCGGTCACAGCCCCCATGGCATCGGTTGTGGACGTGATTTCACCGAGTCGGTTATAGGTACTCGTTGAGGAGCGTTCGAGCGCGGTGCCGTAGTGTTCGGCGACAATGTCGACCCGCCCCAGGGAGTCGTAACCGTAACGGGTTTCTCGGCTGCCTGGCAGCGTGATCGACAGCAGCCGGCCGCTGGAATCGTAGCCGTAGCTGGTGGTGAAGGCGTCTGCGGTGCCGTAGGCCCGCGTCTCCGCCGTGACCCGACCCAGGGCATCGTAGGCCGTTTGGGATACGATCCCGAGTGGATCGGTGACGGTGGCGAGGTACCCGGCGGCATCGTAACCGTAGCTGGTGACCAGGACCGTGTCCGAGCGGGTGGGGACAGTCGACGGCCGGGTCCAAGTGGAACCACCGTTTGTCCCAACTTCGACCATGTCGGTCAACCGATTGATCGCATCATAGTACATCCCGGCATAAGTCACCCGCGCTGCCACGCCACTGCTCATGTCCCCCAGTTCGCCAGTCCCGGTTTCACCGTCAACCCAGTCCCGGGTGATCACCAGAATCAGATTCCCGGCCGCATCGTAGTCATACTCGGCTTGGGACAACACGCTGTCCCCGGTGACCGTGAGGGCGTCCGTGTAGTTCGCGTCTCCACCGCCATCGGTGACGTAGCTCACCGTGAGTTGCCCCAGGCCATCATAGGCATACTTTTCGACCACCCCACCCGGAAGGGACACCTTCGCCAACTGGCCGCGAGCATCGTACCAGGAGTCCGTCACGTACGGGGTAAAGGTCAGGGTGCCGGTCGCATTGGCCCCATAGACTTTGGTTTGGGCCACCTGACCTCGCTGGTCATAAACGGTCTCGGTCCGGCCCCGACGAAGGGTTTGGGACGGCGCATCCGGGACGCCATCGCTGTTGGAATCGACCGGGGTGACGCCGTCCCCATCGTAGATCGTGACCGCCGTGACCCGGCCAAAGTTGTCGTATTCCAGGTAGGTAAGCAGCCGGTTGAGACTGGTGGATTCCGAGGTCGCCACCCCAGCCCTGTGAAGGTGTCAATTTTCGCACTTTTTGCGGG
>JAIXLE010000252.1 GCA_026931725.1 Bacteroidales bacterium | reverse complement strand
GTATGGATACACACCGTTCGGAGTGTCGCAAGTGATGGGTGCGATGTATGAAGTGCAGATGGCGAGTGATTACGAATGGATCGTCCGGCATCAGGGGTTGAGTTTGGATTTGGTGACTGGGAACTATTACAACCGAATGCGGGAGTACTCGCCGACGTTGGGACGGTTCATCCAGAAAGATCCAACGTTATTTGACGCTGGCGATGTAAACTTGTATCGATACTTGGACAACGATGCAGTCGGTGAGCTCGACCCTTCAGGGTTGGCCAAAGTGACGATTGAAATATTCTATAATCAACAAGAAGCCTCTCGCCTCAGATTGCCGATAACTCGCGGGGCTCAAGCTGAAACAGAACGCATCATCAACAATGCAGTCATGCGATTCGCAGTTCCGAGCTGGAAGGTACAGCTATATTGGCGGCCTGTCACAACACAAAAGGGTTTTGATAGCGCGCCGAAGGGTATTGTTGAACGGCCCTCAGATACAAGTTCGCAAACAGCTGGACATTTAGTATTGTTGGGGACTGGCTATATCTACCGAGCCTGCAAAAGCAACAGCTATAGTTATCCCGAAAACACGACTGTACGGCTCTCGCTTGATGTCAAACCTAAAGGCCCAGGACAAGATGTCTTTGGCCAAGGAAGCGACTATGGTATGGTTGTATACCGTGACAATATTTGGGGTGCGGCTGATGCAAACCTGCTCACTGCACAGCAAAAGACGCAGATACTGGGCGGCACTATTGCCCATGAAATAATGCATGCACTAGGCAAGAATAGTCATGCTAACCCCGGTTCTATTGATTCGGAATCGCTGTCTCTCAGTGGGCTGGGCGAAGATGTTTATTCGGACGAGACGGCAAAGTACATACTTCAAACACTCGGTATTCCTCTGAGGTAACATTGTATGCGTTGGCTGCAATGGTTGCGTCGCAGAATGGGATATAAAATGCATAAAATTATCCGTGCCGCCTTAGCGCTGGTTGCGACAGCTTTAATAACCATCGCCCTGTATTTTTTTTCTAGTAGCCGAAGGCTATCTGATCGAGAAATCTATGACGCCATCGCCATAGGCGATAGCATGTCGACAGTAGAGGCCAGCCTGGGGAAAGCAGTTTTTTTATATACCGATGAATTCACAAAACATGAAGCCATTGAGCGAGGTATGATATATTCACACGACGAAAATAGTCATGTTTATATTATTCACACATACAACTGTGGTCAGCGTCACCAATGCGATATTGCATATACTGAAGATTTGCACGTGGCGTACAAATGGCACTTTGCGACGCGTGTAATGGATCGATCGTTTGTTTGTCGAATATATAGGATTTTATGCAAATAATCACCAGATTGCCTCTGTTGTGCGTACCGAAAATGCCATTCTTGCAGCCGAGGGCAGTGAAATTTGCCATCATGACAGTTTGGGCATGGATAAAAACGATAACAAACAGGCGATTGCTATTGCGATCAGAACTTCCGAGAGTTTGCGCTATGATCTGGCCAACGGGATGGGGGCGAATCGCTATGCGGGGCTGGATCGTTTCGGACGGATCATTGATCTGGCGTGGCGGAAAGCGGCTACGGGGAGTTCGTCGAGCAGTTCGAGTTCATCGAATGATGCAAGTGCTCTGGTGCATCTGCAATATGGGTATGATCGGGCGTCAAACCGCACCTACCGCCGAGATGACGTGGCACGGAGCTACGGCAAAAACTTCGACGAACTTTACGAATACGACGGTTTGAACCAGTTGAAGAAGTTCTATCGCGGGCTGCTGGTAGACAACAATACCGTGATCGAATCACCCGCATTGCAGCAGGCCTGGCAGTTCGACGCGACGGGCAACTGGTCGAACTTCACGAGCTTCGACCCAGCCGACGCAACGAAGGCACTCGACCAACAGCGGCTGCACAACCGCGTGAACGAGATCACGGAGATCGCCCGCACCGTCGGCACGAATTGGGCCACGCCGACTTATGATCGCAACGGCAACATGACCAGCGATGAGACAGGCAAGTTATTCGTGTACGATGCGTGGAACCGTTTGAAGGTCGTGAAGGACGCAGTTGGCACGACGCTGAAGACGTACAACTATGATGCTTTGAATCGCCGTGTACGGGACGATGACGGGAGCACGACGAACCTGTACTACTCCTTGAACTGGCAGGTGCTGGAAGAGCATGTCGCGAGTGAAGTGACCAACCAGTACGTGTGGAGCCTGACCTACATCGACGCGATGGTGCTCCGCGACCGGGCTGTTGTGACGCTGGGCGTCTTGGATGAGCGGTTGTGGGTGACGCAGGATGCAAACTTCAACATTGTTGCGTTGCTGGATGGGAATGGGCTGGTAGTCGAGCGGTACACCTACGACCCGTTCGGGGCGGTGACGATCTACCGTCCGGACTACTCCACGGTACGGGCGAGCAGCCTATACAGCATGGTGTACCTGTGGCAGGAGCGACCGATCGACTCGATCTCGGGCACCTATCACTTCCGTAACCGGGAGGTGAGTTGGACGCTGGGGCGACCGATCCAGTTGGATCCGATCCGGTTCAGGTCAAATGATGTCAACTTTTACCGCTGGGAAGGGAATGATCCAGTCGGCAACCTTGATCCGAGTGGGTTAAAAGTCATTCTCCGATGCTGGCCAGTGGTTCGTGCTGGAATCACTCTGGGATGGCACTGCGGTGTCATCGCCTCCTGCTGTGGGAAAGACTACCGATACGACGGTGGAGGTAACGCAACGGTTGGCCGTGACCCCAAGTATCCAGATCGTCCCATGGCAGACAGGACCGTTGCAGACACGCCCATCAGGAAGCGTCCAGAAGAACGAGACTTCGAGGTGGAGAGCCCTTGGAAATCATGTGAGAACGAGGTGAAGTGTCTGGAGAATGCTTACAACAGAATCCTTATGCTGCCTTACCGCAGCACGGGGCCGAACTCGAACACCTACTCACACGCACTACTGAGCGTCTGCAACATGCGGTTCAAGCCAATCAAGGTGACGATGCCAGGCCACTGGGACAGTGATGGGCTTGGACGCATCTGGGTTCCGGCCACTGAAATAACCCTCAACTCCCCTCCGGGTGCTGTAGCTTGGGATGACCCCGGATATGGTGGCTGGGGTTCTGTTCCTGATACTCCGGCCCCTGATTGGTAAGGGAATCAATCAGGCAATAAGCCAAAGATATGGCTGTGTGAACTGAACTATCTGGTTTGGCACCCGGGGTACAAGCTCCGGAGGTGCCTTCCTTCCCCTTGGCGGCTTATGGACAACGTGCATTATTTCCTTCTTCTGGCATCTGGAATTCCAGCGTGGATGCTTCGCTTCTTCCCAATTACCTTGTTGGTGGCAGGGTCGTGGATATTTGCAGTAGTGGCGAGTAGACGCTGCTTGCGGAAGCCTGATCTCTCCGTGCTCCTGATGAGTATTGTTCCTGGAGTTTTGACCTTCGGTGTTTTGGCTACCGGGGTCATCTTTCGTCAGACAACCCCACCGTGGGGTGCAGAAGACCTTCCTACTTTTCCAGTGTACCTCCTCAACGGTTTTTTAGTGGCACACTTGCCCCTTGGTGGTTGGCTGGCGTGGCGGTCAAGAGAGCAGTGGTCTATCGTTGCTGCGAGTTCGGGACTTTGGTTTTGGGCTTCCGTCTGTGCCTCGTTCGAGGCTGGAATGTCGGTCACGGGCGTGTGGCTGTAGTGCTTGGCGTTTAAGGTGGCATGTGGAAGATGTAATCAACGAAGGTAGGGGGGTGTGTACCGAAAATGCCATTCTTGTAGTCGAAAACGTCTGTGTCTGTCATCTTGACGGTCGGGAATGCGAATAAAACCGACGACAAACAGGCGATCGTTGATGCAATGACGACTTCGGAGAGTTGTTGCGTTCGCTGTTCGTGTGAAAACGTGATCCGGCACACAGCATCCGCGCAGCGATTCTGCGTGAATCGCCAGCATGTCGAGGAGAGTTGAAGCAGACAGGAGTCTACGCGGCGTGGGCGCGGCGGTAGCGGTGATGCAAGCCGCCGACCATCGGAACCGAGACGACCTCGCCGCGATTCGGCGGTTCGACCTCACGCGGATTGGGGCTGTTGTCATTCGTGGCGATACCGAGGAGTTTGCCACGGTGCGGATTGGGGGCTTGTGGCGCTTGTGGCACTGGAATCGGTGCGGGCCAATTTGGAAAAGCGTTGCTTCCGCTTCTGAACCAACCGTGGGTGTTGGGCGTGGGGGAGAGGAAGCAAACGGGCTATAACCCGAACCCCGCAGCTGCAGAGAGACACCGAGAGTTTTACGCGGAGATGTCGAGCGAGCTTGGCCAGTGCCGTGTGGGGTGTGGGAGGGGAGAGACAACGCCAAAAGAACGAGAGACGCAAACCCTTGCGGATTCTGGCGTAAAAGTTGAAATGCGTTTCAGGAAAGTCTCTGGCCCGGCTCAAAACGCCGGGTATGGTGATTGTCGAAAGCGAAAGAAGAGTACGCCCGGAGGGATTCGAACCCCCAACCCTCGGTTCCGAAGACCGATGCTCTATCCAGTTGAGCTACGGACGCTTTACCCTTAAGATTCTAGGGCATCTCATCCACTGTGGCAATGCCTCCTGAATCCTTTCCCGGAAGAAGTCACCCCGATCCCGTGGACCACTTCCCAGGTGCGCGGGGGCATCAGCGGTTCCGCGATTAGGCGGTGGATTCCCCCCGTTTGCGTTGCCGGTAATACTTCAACCCCGGAAAGAAAAACGATACCGCAGACACCAACCCGAACAACAAGTGCCCCATATTCCACGGCCCGGTCTGCGGGAGAACCGCCATCACGATCGCGGTGAGGAAATAGCACCCCGCGTATAAATAGAACTGCCCCGATAACGTACCCGCTTTGACCAAGAACACCACCCCCGCGATCAACGGCAACACGGGTGAGAGCGTCAGCGAGGCTAAATCCCGTACCACCTCAATAATAAATAGTCCAATACTCGCAATCACCGACCCCGCCCAGGCATGGGCAATTTGTCGTTCCACAAACAATACCGGACCACCCCGACGGCGCAGTCGCCAAAAGATCGTTCCCCAAGTCAGCAGGCCGGTGCCCCAAAGAACCAGATACGCTGAGTGTGAATCCACGCCGGACCACGATAATGCCTGTGTCAGCAAACACAGTAGAAAAATCATCAGGCTGTGCCACATCCACAACAGCCCCCAGTTCTCCAGCACGGCCGCGTGATGCGTTTCCCGCAGCAACCGCGAAACGAACGAACCGAGGCTGCCCGGTTCCACCGACATCGGTTCCCCGGCCAGATACGCTTCCAAGTCCGCCGCCAGCACCGCTGCCGAGGAGTACCGCAGGTCCGATGGCTTTTGCAGGCACTTCAGGCAGACGCGTTCCAGATCCCGTGGGATGCCGGGGTTCCAATCGCGTGGCGGCACCGGCTCCTGCTCCAGGACCATCAAGAGCGTATCCACCGGGTGCGCGGCCCGGAACGGTGGGCGGCCCGTCAAGAGTTCGTAGAGGATCGCCCCCAGGCTGTACACATCCGCCAGCGGTGAGACATCCTTGCGGCCAGTCGCCTGCTCGGGGGCCATGTAGCTCGGGGTGCCGACGACGGCTCCGGTGCGGGTCAGGGACTCGGCCTGACCGATGAGCTTGGCCAAGCCGAAATCCGTGACCTTCGGTTGAAAGGAAGAATGGGCGAGGAACGCGGGATCGTGCGTTTCCCCATACTCGGTTTCCCACTTGGCGTTCAGGAGAATGTTGGATGGTTTGAGGTCGCGGTGCAGAATGCCGTTCATGTGGGCGGCGTGGACCGCGCGGGCGATGTCGGCTACCAATCGTGCCGCCGTCCGCGGGGCGAACGGTCCCACATGAGATAACCATTCCGCCAGGGTCGAACCTTTGACGAATTCCAGGCACAAGAACGCCTGACCGTTGTGCTGGCCGACTTCGTACACACTGACAATGTTCGGATGCTGGAGGCGGGCGGCGGCTTCGGCTTCGGCGGCGAAGCGGGCGCGATCATCGGGGG
>JAIXLE010000091.1 GCA_026931725.1 Bacteroidales bacterium | reverse complement strand
GTGGCCCTGTTTGCTGGGGGTATCCCGGCGGGGCTGCTGAGCTTTGTTGTTCGGCGAAAAATCTTCAGCCAACGGAGGTGCCCGTGCGACTCGATCTTCGACGTGATTTCGCGGACATCTACATCCACCTCGCGGATCGCGTGCAAGCGTTCGATCCGGCGGGTGGCAACGTGTTGGGCGTCCCTGGTCCCGTCAAGATCGTCGAGATCGGCTACGAGTACTCGCAGGCCGGGTGGCTTGTGGTCGTGTTCGACACGCGACCCGCGGCCGAACCGGACGGCGAGTGGACATCCCGCATCGAGGGCAACGAATTGGAACGCCCGCACTGGCTGGAGGCCAGCGAGGTGAACATTGACAACCCGATCACCTTGATCCAGTTGGACGGCACCGAGGCGGATCTGCCTGCGAGCACCGAGTTAGCGGAACCGCTGGGCGAGATGATCAAGGCGGTAGTCCTCAAGGCCTGTGCGGATGGCGTGTTCGCGGCGCTGCCGAAGGCCTCGGGCTGTGAACTTGGGGTCGAGCATTTCAGCGGGTGCTTCGGTTGGCCGGAGTATGAGGTCCGGGGGCAGAACAGCCTCGCCGAACCAGACGCTGCAGCAGACCCCGCCTCGTGATGGGGTTGGGTATCGTGTCTCGGTGGTCCTATTCGCTGGGGGTGTCCCGGCGGGGCTGCTGAGCTTTGTTGTTCGGCGAAGAAGAGGGCTTCCCGAGGTGTCACGTGTACGACTGGCATGAACTCGTCCTGCTGCCGGATCGGGCGCTGGCCCGACTCGACATCGCCGCCGTCAACTTGGCGTGCGGGGCCGGACTGCCGGGGTGCGACCGCATCGACGCCGAGCGGTGCCTGCGGACCATCGATGACATGGCTCGGCGGTGCGGCCGTTTCACCGACCGGGTGATGCCGATGTTTCGGGCCGGCCGGTGCGACTACCCGGAGAGCGAGCCGAAGTTCCGCGTCCAGGCGATGATCTCCCACCTCCAGCGGGACATCGGGGTCAAGTACCACCCCGGTCGAAAAACACCGGATAGCGTGTTCGAGGACGTGGACCACTTCCTCCACGGCATCTTTTTGTCGGAGGGCGGCACCTGCGGCAGCATGCCGGTGCTGTACGCGGCCGTCGGTCGGCGGCTCGGCTACCCGATCATGCTGACGGCGACCAAGAGCCACCTGCTTGCTCGGTGGGACGCGCTGCCGGGCGGGGACTGCTTCAACATTGAGGGGGCGGGCGAGGGGATTAGCTTTTTCCCCGACGAACACTACTTCCAAGACATGCCACCGGAGACGATCCGCCACTGCCGATATCTGGAGTCGCAGTCGCCCCGGCACGAGCTGGCCGGGTTCCTGAGCCAACGGGCGCACTGCTTCATGGACCGGAAGGACTGGCAGGAGGCATCCACCGCCTTCGCCTGGGCGAACGAGTTGGCCCCCGGCGTGAACGGCCACGGCAGTGGGATGTACGCGTTCTTGACGTGGCAGGCGCTCAAGGTGTGGGACGAGGAGTTGCGACATCGGCTACCGGAGCGACTGTTTCCGAAACTAGACATCGGTCTGCCCGCCCACCACTTTCGGGAACTGCCCCGCGAAATTGAGCGGGAACTGATCCGGCTGCGGATACAACAGTCTGTGCTGGACGACCCGGATTACGAGCGGCGGTGGTGGGCACCGCTGCGTGCCAATCCGTTCGCCCGCCCCCGCGGGCTACCCGAAATGTTGCGGATCGACTACCGCTGGAGCCGTCCGGCCGCTCGGGCCGGCCAACCCGTCTAACAGGAGGGCGACGATGTTCTCGCCGACGCTGGGCCGATGGATTCAGAACGACCCGATCGAGTTCGAGGCGGGCGACCCGAACCTCTACCGGTTCGTGAGAAATAACCCGACGAATCGTGTAGACCCTAGTGGGCTAGCGGGTGAGAAGCCCCTACCCTGCCCAGACAAACTTGGCCAGATTGGGGACGCGATCGATAACATCCAGCTCGGCGACTTCGGGCTGCTGAATGAGCGAAGCGTTACCCTCCTTCCGAAGCGACGGAAGTACATCGAAAACTCGGGAAAGGAAACCACCTGCAAACCGATTCCACAAGCTGATCTGCCATTTAAGAACCCGAAGGGGACGAACGTTGCCGGAGGGACTCACAAGTTTTTCGGTCAACCGAACATGCCCGGACAATATTTCGGCACCGGAGGTTGTGCCAGCTGCGTTGCCGTTATTGTGAAGTGTCCTGGAGGGTGCGGCGGGGTGTTCCACTTCACCGCGCAGGACAACGCCGCAGGGACGCTCATCCAGTACAAGTGGTCTAAAGGCTGTAAAGCCGTTATTGCGGGCGGGGATGATGAAACCGGTTCACGCCAACTGTTGGCTTCGGTCGCATCGACGCTCAGGCATCTCGATATCGAGTACGGTATTTCGGACACCGACCACGTTTACATTGGCCCCAACGGCGAGTGGCATGTGCGTCCGCCGAAGTGACAACTGGCGACTTGTGGTATCATCCTGAACTGGCCTCACCAATGAAGACCCGGCACCTGCTTATCGTTCCCCTTGTGTTCGCCGCGCTAGTAGGCAGCGGGGTCGCACTCAGGGTCAAGGTGGTCCAGCCAGTCCAGTCGCACAAAGATTGGTTCCACAGGGTCCGAACGGAAATCTACTCCATAGCCGACAAGCGACCTACCGACGTTTCGCGTGGTCAGTGGGAATTCATGGTCGGGTGGACGGTCAACCTGCATGGCAACACTGCAGGAGATCACCGTCAAGTCGATGCCCAGATAGCGGCTGTGTTCGCGGACGAGTTTGAGCAGAAGCTTCATGGGCCGGTGGACCTGAGTACATTTGATTGGATTTGGGATCAGTACGAGAAATTAGCCGAGGGCGGAAAGCGATACTCGGACAAATTCCGCCCAACTCGGCCCGCGAACTTAGCAGAAGCAGGAGAGGGATGCTTCGGCATCCCGGTCAAATAGACCTGTGGAATTGCGTGCCTTCATTCCCTTGGTGTCGTGTGACAGCGTTTCAAGACGCCGAACCAGTCGCTGCAGCAGACCCCGCCTCGTGGCTGGGTTGGGTATCGTGTCTCGGTGGTCCTATTCGCTGGGGGTGTCCCGGCGGGGCTGCTGAGCTTTTTTGTTCGGCTGTGACTGCGAGACACGCGGAACTGGTTGGGAGCGACTGTGAGACACGGCATCGCGTCAGTGAGTGACAGTGGGTTGTCACAGTTGTTTGTTTCCGGTGGCTGGTGCTGGAATCGTGGTTCTGTGTGGTTGGCGACCCCAGGCTCTGATGGTATCGTGGCTGGCGGAAATGCCGGTGTAAGGTCGGTGTCCGTGTGGCGGAGTGGTGGCTTAAGATAAGCCGAACGAGTCGCTGCAGCAGACCCCGCCTCGTGATGGGGTTGGGTATCGTGTCTCGGCGGTCCTATTCGCTGGGGGTGTCCCGGCGGGGCTGCTGAGCTTGTGTGTTCGGCTGTGACTGCGAGAAACGGCAGTGTGCCCGCGGTGACTGCGAGAAACGGCATCTGGGCTGGTATTGACTGCGAGAACCGGCACCGCGTCAGTAAGTGACAGTGGGTTGTCACTATTGTTTGTTTCAGGTGGCTGGTGCTGGAATCGTGGTCCTTCGTGGCTGGCGGCCCCAGGCTCTGATGGTATCGCGGCTGGCGGAAATACCGGTGTAAGGGCGGTGTCCGTGTGGCGGAGTGGTGGCTTAAGATAAGCCGAACGAGTCGCTGCAGCAGACCCCGCCTCGTGATGGGGTTGGGTATCGTGTCTCGGCGGTCCTATTCGCTGGGGGTGTCCCGGCGGGGCTGCTGAGCTTGTGTGTTCGGCTGTGACTGCGAGAAACGGCAGTGTGCCCGCGGTGACTGCGAGAAACGGCATCTGGGCTGGTATTGACTGCGAGAACCGGCACCGCGTCAGTAAGTGACAGTGGGTTGTCACTATTGTTTGTTTCAGGTGGCTGGTGCTGGAATCGTGGTCCTTCGTGGCTGGCGGCCCCAGGCTCTGATGGTATCGCGGCTGGCGGAAATACCGGTGTAAGGGCGGTGTCCGTGTGGCGGAGTGGTGGCTTAAGATAAGCCGAACGAGTCGCTGCAGCAGACCCCGCCTCGTGATGGGGTTGGGTATCGTGTCTCGGCGGTCCTATTCGCTGGGGGTGTCCCGGCGGGGCTGCTGAGCTTGTGTGTTCGGCTGCGTGAGCGATCATTATGGCTGGTGTGGCTGCGAAAAACGGGAGCTTGGTTGGCGGCGACAGCGAGAACCGGCATTATTGTTGTGAGTGACAGCGTGTTGTCACTGGGCATAACTGCGAGAGCCGTCATTGTGCCTGTGTGTGACAGTGTATTGTCACTTGCGGTGACTGTGAGAGCCGTCATTGTTCCTGCGAGTGCCGGTTGTTTGTCACTGGCTTGAGATTCAGGTGTCTGGTTGTGACTGCGAGAGCCGTCATTGCGCCTGCGTGTGACAGTGTGATGTCATTGGCTTGAGATTCCGGTGATTGACTGTGGCTTCGAGAGCGGGTATCGCGGTTGGGTGCGGCTGCGAGAAACGGTATCGCGGTTGGGAGCGGAGAGGCGGACTGTGGTGTCTGCGCGGCACGCGAGAAGCCGAACCAGTCGCTGCAGCAGACCCCGCCTCGTGATGGGGTTGGGTAGTGTGTCTCGGCGGTCCTGTTCGCTGGGGGTGTCCCGGCGGGGCTGCTGAGCTTTGTTGTTCGGCTGTGACTGCGAGACACGCGGAACTGGTTGGTGGCGACTGCGAGACACGGCACCGCGTCAGTGAGTGACAGTGGGTTGTCACTGGTGTTTGTTTCAGGTGGCTGGTGCTGGAATCGTGGTCCTGCGTGGCTGGCGGTTTTAGGCTCTGATGGTATCGTCGCTGGCGGAAATGCCGGTGTAAGGGCGGTGTCCGTGTGGCGGAGTGGTGGCTTAAGATAAGCCGAACGAGTCGCTGCAGCAGACCCCGCCTCGTGGTTGGGTTGGGTATCGTGTCTCGGCGGTCCTGTTCGCTGGGGGTGTCCCGGCGGGGCTGCTGAGCTTGTGTGTTCGGCGGCAAGAGGACGTAGCGGCGTGGAGCGAGTGGCGTTCGAGGATCGGCTGACGGCCGCCGCCCGCGGTGCGGTGCGGTTCGCTCGTGAGTTCGTCCGGCAACCGCTGCCCGACGAGTTCGCCCTGCTGGTCGTGCCCAACTGCTCCTACGACGGCAACCCGCAGGTCGGCGACGAGGAGGTGTTCCCGGCCGAGTCGCTGCCTGACGGCCGGAGTCTCGGTCCGTGGTCAGTGGCCGAGGCGGTCGCGTTCCTATGGCGGGCTGGCAAGGTGCCGGAGTGGATCGATCTGCACGTGGTCGCCGAGGACGGCGTGCGGTCACTGGTCGAACTGTGGTGCTGCGGCCGGTTCTCGGCGGACGAGAAGTTACTGTACCACCAGCACGGCGGTTTCGCCCCGTTCCACGTGGTCAGCCCGCCGCTGCCCCCGGACTGGCGGGGTGCGGAAGCGTCCGGGCGGTTCGACTTGTACTGGGAGCAAGCCGCAGAAGCCGAACCGGGCGCTGCAGCAGACCCCGCCTCGTGATGGGATTGGGTATCGTATCTCGGTGGTCCTGTTCGCTGGGGGTGTCCCGGCGGGGCTGCTGAGCTTGGTTGTTCGGCTGCGTGAGCGATCATTCTGTCTGGTGTTGCTGCGAGAAGCGGTGTCGTTGCTGGCAGCGATTGCGAGAAACGGTATCACAACTGGCGGCGATTGCGAGAACCGGCAGCGTGCCAGCGAGTGACAGCTAGCTGTCACTCGCTTGAGATTCAGGTGACTGGGTGTGACTGTGAGAACCGTCATTGTCTCTGCGAGTGACAGCTGGTTGTCACTGATTTGAGATTCGGATGATTGGTTGTGCCTGCGAGAAACGGCATTGCGGTTGGCGGTGACTGCGAGAAGCGGTATCGCGACTGGCGGTAGAGAAGCGAATCGCAGTGGTGGCACGCGAGAAGCCGAACTATGCGCTGCAGCAGACCCCGCCTCGTGGTTGGGTTGGGTAGCGTG
>JAIXLE010000201.1 GCA_026931725.1 Bacteroidales bacterium | reverse complement strand
ATACAGTGCCCGACGACTGACTCCGAGTAGGCGCGCCGCTCGGACTTTGTTGCCCGCCGCGGTTTCCAGTGCCTGTTGCACTTGATGGCGTTCCGTGTCCCGCAGCGACAATGGGCTAGATGGAGGACGAGATATCGAATCCGATCGGGGGGAGGTAACAGGTGGAAGATCCGAAGTTCTTGTGGTAAGTGAATCGGGCAGATCTTTGGGTTGAATCTGCTGATGGTCGGCCAGAATCTGCGCGCGTTCGAGGACGTTGGCCAGTTCGCGGATGTTTCCGGGCCAATTGTAGTCCATCAAAGCCTGCATGGCTTCTGGAGTCACGGAGTACGGTTCTTTTCCCAGCAACCGTGTGGTGAGGAGGTGGGCGACCAGAGCGGGGATGTCGTCTTTGCGGTCTTTCAGGGGTGGGAGCGTGATGGAAAATACATTGAGTCGATAGAATAAATCTTCTCGAAATCGCCCGGCTTTCTGTTCTTCTTCCAGTGGTTTGTTCGTGGCGGTGATGATGCGGACATCGGCATACTGCTCTTGCGTGCCGCCCACGCGGCGGTAGTGGCCGTTTTCCAGGACGCGGAGCAGTTTCGCTTGCATGGTGGCGGACATTTCCGCGATTTCGTCGATGAAAAGGGTGCCGCCTTCCGCAATGGCAAATAGTCCCGGTTTGGCCTGCGTGGCTCCGGTGAAGGCTCCTTTTTCATGGCCGAACAGTTCGCTTTCCAGCAAAGTCTCTTGGAGGGCCGCGCAGTTGACTGTCACCAGGGGTTTGTCTCGCCGTGTGCTGTTGTAGTGCAGGGCGCGGGCGACCAGTTCTTTGCCCGCCCCGCTGGGGCCGCGTACTAACACCGTCGCATCGGTTGGGGCGACTTTTTCAATGAGTGTGGTGACATGCTTCATGGCCGGGCTCGAACCGATCATCGTGTACCGGCTCGATTCAAACGACAGTGATTCGACATACCGTCGCAGTCGCAGGTTCTCCCGGCGGAGGCGCTGCAGTTCCAAGCCACGCTGTAAGGTGGGCAAGATGGTTTGGAACTTGAACGGCTTGAGCAAGTAGTCGTAGGCACCGGCTTTGAGAGCCTCGATCGCCGTGGGGACGGTGCCATGCCCCGTCATGATAATGGCGACCAATTCCGGGTCGACTTCGAGTGCCGCTTTCATCAACTGAATGCCGTTCATGCTGGGCATCATCAAATCGGACAGGAGCAGATGGAACCGCCCCGGTTGCAACAGGGCGAGGGCTTCGTGTGGGTCGGAAACACCTGTCGCGGCGAAATCGTGCCCGGTCAAGGCATCGCACAATGCCTTCATCAGTTCCACTTCATCATCCACGACAAGAATGGTTGTGGGTTTGGAGTCGGCCATGTGTCCCCTTAGGTCGACAAAAGTCGTTCAAAAGAAATGACTTAGGAAATCCGTTCGTTGGCTTCGTTCGTGGGTAGAGTTAGGCGCACGGTTGTTCCCTGACCGACGTTACTGGTGATGGCGAGTTCGCCTTTGTGTTCCTGAATGATCCGCCGACAGATGGCGAGTCCCAGGCCGGTGCCGTGCCCCTCGCTCTTGGTGGTGAAGAACGTATCCATCACATGCGGTAGGATGGCGGAGGGGATGCCGAAGCCGGTGTCCACAACTTCCACGATGACGATGGGGCCGTCCGCGGAAGCCTCTCCCCGAACGCGGGTTGTGATGGTGCCACCGTGCGGCATGGCATCGACCGCGTTGGTGTACAGGTTCAGGAAGACCTGACGGAATTTTTGACGATCCGCATAAACGGGCGGCACGGCGGAGGGAATATCGAAGACCTTGACCACACCCCGCCGCCGCAAGTGATAATCCGCCAGTTCCGCGGACATGCGGGCTTCGTCGCCAAGGTCCACGGTCGAAAGCTGATCGTCGCCGCGCCGGCTGAAGGTCAGCAGATTGGCGATCAGTTTGGCCATGCGATCGACTTCGGCTTCGATGATCTGTAAGGCGGGCCGTCGGGGGTCATTTTCGGGCGTGGCCGCGAGAATCCCTTCGAGTCGGAGGCTGACAATGCCGAGCGGGTTGTTGATTTCATGGGCCACGCTGGCGGCGAGTTCACCCACGGTGGCGAGTTTCGCGGCTTGCCAGAGTTGCTGCGTCGTCGCTCGCAGTTCGCCCAGGATGTTTTCCTGAACGCGGTGAGCCTCCCGCAGAGCCGCTTCAGCGCGACGGCGTTCGCGGGCATTACGTTCCTGTTCCATGACCCGACCGACCGCCTCGGGCAGGTAATCCAGATAAGCCGGAGACTTGGTCACGAAATCTCGGATGCCCGCTCGCAAGGCATCAATAATTACGCGTTCTTCGGCCAACCCGGTCACCATGACCGCGGCGATGGCCACACCGGACGCGGTGAGTTCCCGATAGAAGGAAATGCCGTCGCTCACATCCGGGATACGATAATCGAGCAACAGCAAATCATACGGTTGATCCGCGAGTTGCTGACGGGCGGCACTGGCCGTCGGCGACCATTGCACGCGATAGCCGGAACGCTCCAGTCGCCGTTTCTGGAGCGTGGCCACCCCGGCATCGTCTTCGACGATGAGAACAGAATCAGGAACGCGATCCGGCATGGCTAACTCGCAGGAGAACCGGGTTCGACCGCGGCCGGGGGGGGCACTTGAATGATTCCGAGAAAGAGCCCCAGTCGGTGAATCGCATCCACGAACGATTCATAATGCACCGGCTTGGTGATGTAGACACCGCACCCCAGTTCGTAGCCGCGCGCGATTTCGCGGGGGTCGTCGGTTGTCGTCAGCATAATCACCGGGACACGCGCCACCAGTGGATCGGTCTTCACTTGGCGGAGGACATCAAACCCACCCACCCGCGGCATGTTCACATCCAGCAGTAAGAGCAAGTTCTGTTCCGCGGGGCGATCGGTGTAGGCTCCTTGACGGTAAAGGTAATCGAGCGCCTCCTGCCCATCGGTGACACGGACGATGTCATTATCCAACCCCGCACGGGCGAGGTTGCGCCGAATGAGGACCGCGTGCCCATCGTCATCCTCGGCAAGCAGGATCGTCAACGGCATACTGAAGCCACTTATGATGATTCCGGCCATGTCAGATTCTCACGATCACCAGCAGGAAGAGTCAGATAAAAGGTCGTTCCGATGCCTTCTTCGGAATGGAACCAGATGCGGCCGCGGAGTCGATCGAGGATCCGTCGGACGATCAACAGCCCCATCCCCTCGCCCGGTGCCAAATGTTCATGGAGGCGATGAAATGCCCGGAACAATTCGGGTTGATGGCTGGCCGGGATGCCGACACCGTTATCTTGAATGCGGATGCCGATTTCCCCCGGTTCCGCGGCGCAGGATTCCACCGTGATGCGACCCGGTCGGGCGAGATCCAAGTAGTTGAGAGCGTTGCCGATCAGATTGGCGAACACCTGCTCACAGGCGACCGGGTCGGTCCAGGCGGTCGGGAGTTCACCAACGGTGATGGTTGCTCCTTTGTGATGGGCCGTGTTTCGCAAGGACAGGATGACACGGGCAACCGTGGGGCCAAGGGGCGTGAGACGCGGTTCATACTGCACCCGGCCCGCCCGCGACAATCGCAAAAGCGCATTGATGATGCCGCTCAGCCGACTCACCGCCGCATGAATAAAGCTCAGCGATTCCGTGGTGGATTCTCCCAGGATCCGCTCGACCTTCTCACGCACCCCGATGGGGATGGCGGCATCCTGGAGAATGGCTTGCAGTTCCTCATAACTATGGGCCAGTTCGCGGCTAAACCCTTCCAGATTGACTAGCGGGGAGCGTAAATCGTGTGAAACCGTGTAAACGAAGGTTTCATTCTCCTCATTCTTGCGGGCCAACTGCCGGTTCACCTCTTCCAGTTCCGCCGTTCGGGCCTGGACTCGCGCTTCCAGTTCGCGATTCAGCGACAGGATTTCCTCCTCGGCGCAGACCCGTTCCGAGACATCCCGCACGATCGCATTGAAGTAAAACTGCCCATCTTCAATAAACTTCGAGATAGTGATTTCGGCGGGAAACTCCGTGCCGTCTTTTCGCAAGCCACGGACGACCCGCCGTTCCCCCATGCGGCGGGCACCGCCCGGACAGGCCGCGAAATCCCGCATGTGTTCCTCATGACATTGGGCGAACCGCGCGGGAAGCAGTGATTCGAGCCGATGTCCCAGGATTTCTTCGGCACGGTATCCGAATACACGCTCTGCACCCAGGTTGAAGATCACAATGCGATGGTGTGCGTCGACGGAAATAATCGCGTCTTCGGCAAGATGGACCAACTGCGCAACCGCTGCCGCGGAAGGGGGGCGGACATCCACATGCTCTGGTCGATTCGACATGACAATCTATCTCGGAATAGGTGCGTCGTCCCGTTCCGGCCTCTCCTCATGAATGATCGCCAACTAGGCGAACGCGATGCCAACTTGTGCGGTTCCAGAGCATTCGTCCCCCCGCGATACGGTATCCGCACGGAATGGGGTAAAAAACGGTTGGCCTCGGGGTCGATCACCGGGCACGCCAACCGGGAACCCGGATGCCGTGGGCTCCAAATCCTGATGCAAGTGTGCGGAATCGGTGCAAAAAGAATGTCGAATTCGCACGCAGTACGGAAATTGACCAGAGTGTAACAACTGTATCGTTCATTTTTTTGAAGATGACCCCAGATCCGTCAAAATGGCTATACACTTGTCGGGAAAAGCGGACTACAACGGATATAGGAATTCTCTGCTGATTTTCATGCCCTGTTGGTCATCTCGCTCATGTTCCTTCTTCGCGTCGCACACCCGCGCCAGCTTTGTGGCTGGCCGCTGAGCATCCTGGTATCGTGCTGGGTCGCGCAGACCGTCTGGGCTGGCGAGTCCTTGCCCTGGGCTTGGATTCCCCCGAAGCCGGTGCCGTTTCCCCCCGCATTGGCTGGTAGCCCGGCTGCTCATCCGATTGACCAGTTCACCACCGCGAAGTTGCACGCGGCTGGGCTGGAACTCTCCCCAATGGCGGATCGCGTGACCCTGCTCCGGCGCGTCACGCACGATCTGACGGGATTGGCCCCCACGGCCGCGGAACTGGCGGATTTCCTGGCGGATACCGCGCCGAATGCCTACGAAAAAGTGGTCGATCGGCTCCTGGCCTCGCCCCGCTTCGGGGAACATTGGGCCCGCCACTGGCTCGACCTCGTCCGCTTTGCCGAGACGGACGGTTTCAAGTTCGATAGCACCCGGCCGACGGCTTGGCGCTATCGCGATTACGTCATTCAGAGCTTTAATAACGACACTCCGTATGATCGTTTCCTCAAGCAGCAGATCGCCGGTGATGAACTGGAGCCCGATAATCCCGATGCCCTCATCGCCACGGGCTTCCTGCGGTTGCATCCCGAAGAGACGAACGGATCCGATTATGTGGAAGTGCGTCAGGCGATTCTGGATGATGTGACGGACACTTTTGGAATCGCGGTTTTAGGGCTGACCGTGGGGTGTGCCCGCTGTCATGACCACAAGATTGACCCGATTACGCAGGAAGACTATTACGCCTTGCAGGCCTTTTTCGCCGGGATGGACCATCGGGATGGCGTACTACTCATCGGGGACAAGGAAGCCGCCGCATACCGCAAACAATACGCGGCCTGGGACACGGCCACGCAACCGATCCGGGCTGAGATGGAGACTTTGGTACGGACTTCTCGGAGTGCGGTGTTCGATGAGGTGACATCCACGTTCGATGCGATCACCCAGGCGGCCATGCACGCCCCCGCCGAGAAACGCACGCCCTTCCAACAGCAACTCGCCATGCTCGCCGGCAAGCAAACCGCTCGCCGAGAAGCCCGTGCCTATCGTCGCCTCGACCCCAAGGCACGGGCACGGTACGATCTCCTCAATGCGAAGCTCGCGGAATGCGATAAACTCAAACCGGCGGAGCCACCGACCACGGCAATGGCCACGGATATTGGCCCGGTCGCGCCGCCGGTGTATCGGTTGGCGGGGGGCAATCTCAAACGACCAAAAGAAGAGGTCGAACCCGCGTTCCCCGCGGTCTTTGGTCACTCCGCTCCCGCGATTCGTTCCCGTACCACGAAACATGGGACAACCACCGGCCGGCGTACCGCGCTGGCGGAGTGGGTCACGGATCCAGCGCATCCGCTGACGGCCCGTGTGATCGTCAATCGGCTTTGGCAGCACTACTTTGAACAAGGGATCGTGGCGACTCCCAGCGACTTCGGCGGAATGGGGACACCGCCAACCCATCCAGAACTGTTGGACTGGCTCGCGCAGGATCTCGTGGGACATTCCTGGCGTCTCAAGTCCATTCACCGATTGATCGTGACTTCACGGACGTATCAACAATCTTCCGAAATCACTCGTCGCACGGTTCCTGCGAATGTCTCGAAAACCGCGACGGGGACCGTCCGTGATCCGCTCCAGGTCGACCCCAATAATGATCTGCTCTGGCGGATGCCTGTACTTCGGATGGATGGGGAAGCCATCCGCGACATTGCGCTGCAATCTGCGGGTGCGCTGAATCTGAAAACCGGCGGCCCCGGTGTCAAAGTCCCGCTGCCCGCAGCCTTCGCCAACAACCGCTACGGTTGGGATCCCGACCCGGACCCGACCGAGCATCAGCGGCGCTCCATCTATCTGTTCCATCGCCGAAACTTCGTGTTGCCGTTGTTCCGAGTGTTCGACTCCCCGATTCCGAATGAAGCCTGTCCAATGCGAGCGGTCACCGTGACCCCCCAGCAGACGTTGGAACTCATGAACGGTGATTTCCTGCTGGAACAAGCACGCCGAATTGCCACCATCGTTCGACGAACGCCCACGACTCGCGCTGACACCATCACCGCGTGTTACAAGCTCGTCCTGGGGCGTGAACCGACCTCACGCGAGCAAGCAGCTGCCGACCGATTCCTGACGAACCAGTGTCGCATTATTGCCGCGGAAACATCCACCCCCGTTCCATCGGCCTCACCACCGCTAGCACAGCCACGCCGCACGACCGAGACGGAAGCCGTGGTGGATCTTGTTCATGCTCTCCTGAATTCCGCTGAGTTTCTTTACGTGGAATAACCCATGTCAGCTGGCCTACATTCGCGTTTTGCCACCTCCCGGCGTGATTTCCTGCTCCACGCCGGGGCTGGGTTTGGAGCCTTAGCGTTGACGGGGTTGCGTGCCTCCGCCACCGCGCTGCCGAAGCCGCATCATCCGGTGCGGGCAAAATCCGTGATCTGGTGCTTCCTGGATGGCGGCCCCAGTCACATCGACTTGTTTGACCCCAAGCCCGCCTTACAGAAGTATCACGGGCAACCGCTTCCCGCGAGCTTCCCCCGCCCGGTTACCGCGATGGGGACGACTTCGGGCAACCCGTTGATGGCTTCCACCCGAAAGTTTCAACGGCATGGCCAGTCCGGGCACTGGGTCAGTGACCTCTACCCGGAAATTGCCGGTGTCGCGGATCATCTGTGTCTGCTGCAAGGGTGCGTCGCGGATGGACTGACGCATGTCCAAAGCGTCTTGCAGATGAACACGTGTGGACTCATTCCCGGTCGGCCGTGCCTGGGTTCCTGGGCGGTGTACGGACTGGGCGCGGAGACGCAAAACCTACCGGGATTCGTCGTCCTGGCCGACACCGATGATGAGCCTCCGGGCGGCAACATGGCCTACGGTAATGGATTTTTGCCGAACGCGTTTGCCGGGACACGGTTCAAATCGGGACCGATCCCGATTCTGCATACCAATCGCCCAGCGGGTGTCTCAGAAGCCCGTCAGCGTGCCAAGTTCGATTTCGTGCGGCAACTGAATGAGCAGTATCATCATCGGGAATCCGCGGAGTCCCAAATCGCCGCGGCGGAACTGGCTTTCCGTATGCAGTCGAGCGCGCCCGAAGTGGTGGATCTGAGCCGCGAAACGACCGCCACGCATCGCCTCTACGGAACAGATCGCCCCGAAACGGCCAGCAACGCCCAGAACTGTCTGCTGGCCCGCCGATTGGTCGAACGTGGTGTCCGATTCGTGCAACTCTACATGGGCACCGGCAGTGAATGGGATGCGCACAAGGATTTGAACGGCAACCATGGGACACTTTGCCGAGCCTCGGATCGTCCCATCGCCGGGTTGATCCGTGATTTGGCCCAACGTGGGCTATTGGATTCCACCTTGGTGGTCTGGGGGGGCGAGTTTGGTCGGACACCGATGTCGGAAAGTGGCGATGGCCGCGATCACAATCCGTATGGCTTCACGGTCTGGTTCGCGGGCGGCGGAGTCAAACCCGGTCACGTTCACGGTGCGACGGACGAACTCGGCTTGTACGCGATTGATGGTCAAATGCACGTCAAGGATTTGCACGCCACGATTCTGCACTTGATGGGCGTGGACCACGAAGCCCTGACCTTCCGCCACAATGGTCGTGACGAAATCGTCACCGGCATCGGCGGTAAACCTGTGACCAGCATTCTGAAATAGTGCGTGTGTGACGGGTACGTCCTGAGTCTTTGTCCGAGTTCTTTCCAGAATGGATCCCGACTTCTGATCTCATGATTATGAGAGTGCCTGCGTGCAAGGGATGCGGGGCAGAATCGATTCCCATGCAGCCGCAATCATGGCGAGGCGCTTGCGAACGGCACACAAAATGTTCACAATAGAGTCAACCGCTCGCGTGCCCTCTTTTCTTGTGCGTGTCCATGATGCGAACTCCTGCGTGTCTACTTCTGCTGGGCTTCGCCATGACTCCCACCGTCACGGCGCAGGCTCCCCAACCTCCGAAGCCGGACTTCAACCGGGATGTCCGCCCGATCCTGTCCGAACATTGTTACAAATGCCACGGCCCCGGCACCCAGAAAGCCGGGGTCCGGCTCGATACACGCAATCTGGCCCAGAAGAAAGACGCGGTCGTCTCCGGCCACCCCGAAACCAGCGGTATCATCGAACGGATCGCGGAGCCGGATGATGAATTGCGGATGCCCCCCGCCGAGGCTGGCCGACGGCTGACCGCACGCGAAATCGCTACCCTGCGAGCCTGGATCACGCACGGTGCCGAGTACGCCCCACATTGGGCCTTCGTGCCACCCGTCCGGCCACCCGTTCCCGATGTGGTGAAAACTCCGGTTTCCCCACGCAACCCGATCGACCATTTCTTGTTCCAGCGTTTGCGGCAAGCGGGACTCACGCCATCTCCTCCGGCAGAACGGACGACCCTGATTCGCCGGGTCACGCTCGATCTGATCGGCCTGCTGCCCTCACCCGCCGAAGTGGATGCGTTCGTCAACGATTCCTCGCCGGATGCTTATGAAAAGCTCGTCGATCGGCTGTTGGCTTCGCCCCATTATGGGGAACGGCAAGCCCGGCACTGGCTCGACCTCGCCCGCTACGCCGATAGCAACGGTTACACCATCGACGGTGCCCGCAGTATCTGGCCGTACCGGGATTGGGTCATTCAGGCGTACAACGCGGATTTGCCCTTCGATCAGTTCACGATTCAGCAGTTGGCAGGTGATCTGCTTCCGCAACCTACAAAAGAGCAACTCATCGCCACCGGCTTCCACCGGAACACCTCCTACAACGAGGAAGGCGGCACGGATCGGGAGCAATTCCGTGTCGAACGCACGATCGACCGCACCAACACCACCGGGGCCGTCTGGCTCGGTTTGACGGTCGGCTGTGCCCAGTGCCATGACCATAAGTATGACCCGGTTTCGCAGAAAGAGTATTACAGTCTCTATGCCTTCTTCGATAACTGTGATGAACCCGTCTTCCCCATCGGCGGCCGACCCGATCTGGATCAGAAGTTGAACACACTGGATCAGATGCGGGAACAATTCCGTCAGGCGGAAAAGACGGCTGAAGTCAAGAAGATCGAAGCCGCGATGCGGAAACTCCGTGGTCAACTGCCGACGACTCTCATCATCCGGGAATCGCGGAAACCGCATGACACCTTCGTCCAGATTCGCGGCGACTTCCTCCGCAAAGGGGACCGCGTTACCCCGACCTATCCGGTGGCACTCGCTTCCGCGTCCACCCCGTCCCGCACCCGCCTCGATCTGGCCCGCTGGCTCGTCTCCGCCGAAAACCCACTGACGGCCCGCGTCACCGTGAACCGGGAATGGCAAAAGTTCTTCGGCCTCGGCCTCGTGGACACCGAGAACGATTTCGGGATGCAGGGCAGCTTGCCGACCCATCCGCAGTTACTGGACTGGCTCGCCGTCGAGTTCCGCGAAACGGGTTGGAGCATCAAACAGTTGCACAAACGGATTGTGATGTCGGCCAGTTACCAGCAATCTTCCCAGCATCGTGCCGATCTGTCGAAGGTGGACCAGAATAATAAGCTCCTCGGTCGGCAGAACCGACTGCGGGTCGAAGCCGAGATCATTCGTGATGCGGCTCTGTCCGCGAGTGGGATGCTGACCCCGAAGATTGGTGGCCCCGGCGTTCATCCACCGTTGCCGGCCGAGGTGTTTGCCTTCACCCAGAATAAGAAACCGTGGCCGGAAGAAAGAGGCCCGAACCGTTATCGTCGCGGGATGTACACCTATATCTGGCGGCAAAGCCAGCACCATCTGCTGACGACCTTCGATGCCGCCGATGCCCAGACCGCCTGTACCCGCCGCAATCGCAGCAACACGCCCCTGCAGGCACTGCATCTGGCGAATGACCCCGCGTTCCTCGAATTTTATGCGGGCCTCGGTCAGCGTTTGCAGAAAGACGGCCCGAAGGATGACGTGGGCAAAGTCGATCTCGCGTTCCGACTTTGCCTCTGCCGGGAGCCGAGCGTCTCCGAGCGGGAACGGGTGTTGGCCTATCTCCAACAACAACGGAAACAGGATGCCAACACCGCCTGGGCACAAGTGGCTCGTGTGCTGATGAATTTGGATGAGTTCGTGACACGGGAATAAGTTTAATAAAGATTCGTACTGGTGTGTTGGCATGCCGATCGGCCAATGGTGATGATATTCTGGACATCGCATGAGGTGGAACCGTGATCCCGACTGCTGATTCTTCCTCCCTTGCTTCCACCCGCCGACACTTCTTCCGAGATTGCGGAGTCGGGGTCGGCTCGATGGCGCTGGCCTCACTGCTCAACCGCGATGCCACCGCGGCGGCGCGGCCAACCCACTTCCCCGCCAAGGCCAAAGCGGTCATCTACTTGTTCATGGCAGGCGGGCCGAGCCAATTGGAACTGTTCGACCCGAAACCCGAGTTGAACAAACTGCACGGCAAACCCGTTCCGCAATCGTTCATCGCCGGGAAACGGTTCGCCTTCCTGAAAGGCACACCGACGATCTTGGGTTGTGCCCGCAAATTCACCCCGGCGGGCCAGTGCGGTATGCCCATCAGCGAACTGCTGCCACACCTGCGCCGGGTGGCGGATGACCTCTGCTGGCTGCGCGGGATGAAAACCGATGTGTTCAACCACGGCCCGGCCAAGTGCTTCCTCAACACCGGCAGCCCGCAGTTTGGCCGGCCCAGTATGGGCAGCTGGGTGACGTATGGCATCGGCTCGGAAAGCGACAGCTTGCCGGGGTTCGTCGTGCTGCAATCCGGCCCACGCGGGCCACGCGGCGGAGCGTCCCTGTGGAACAACGGTTTCCTGCCCTCGGTCTACCAGGGTGTGCCGTTCCTGAAGGGGCCAAGCCCGATTCTCGATCTGCAATCCCCGAATGGAATCGACAAGGCCCGGCAAGGGGAATTCGTCGATGCGGTCAGCGATCTGAACAAGTTGCGATACGACACCGTTAGCGACCCAGAGATTCAGACCCGTATCGCCGCCTACGAGATGGCCTATCGGATGCAAACCGCCGCCCCCGAGCTGATGGACCTCTCCGGGGAAACGCGGGAGACGCTCAGCCTGTACGGTGCGCAACCGGGCAAACCCTCGTTCGCGGGGAACTGTCTGCTCGCCCGGCGACTAATCGAACGGGGTGTCCGCTTCGTGCAGTTGTACCACACCGACTGGGATCATCATGGCGGCCCCCAAAACCTCGTGCAATCGCTGAACGCGGTTTGCAAAGAAGTGGATCAACCGTGCGCGGCACTGGTGCAAGACTTGAAACAACGGGGCTTGCTGGATGATACCCTGGTGGTCTGGGGGGGTGAGTTTGGCCGCACGCCGATGGGGGAACCCCGTGAGACGATTGGCCGGGATCACCATATTGATGCGTACACGATGTGGCTCGCGGGGGGCGGCACCAAGCCCGGTTACCTTCACGGTAAGACCGACGACATCGGCTACAACGTCGTCGAAGGGGCGGTGCATGTGCATGACCTGCAAGCGACGATCTTACATCAACTTGGGCTGAACCATGAGAAGCTGACTTATCGCTTCCAAGGTCGTGATTACCGTCTCACCGATGTGCATGGGAACGTCGTGTCGGAAATACTTGCGTAGACGCGGATGTTGGTACAGATGATGCAATTTCAGCGAGTCTTGGTCATCAACGCTCCTCGTACAAGACACGCCTCTGGAATGTCGGCCCCTGTCTACCCGTGATGCCGGGTAGGGGGTATCCCGTAGGGTGTGTGGTGTTTATACTGGATCGCGTCGGTTTCCCCCAGCTTTCCCCTTCAAATGCGAGTTGCTGATGCTGCGTCTGTTGCTTGTCACATTGGCGGCCTGTGTCCCATCCCTGTCACCGGCGGCGGACCCGTGGGTGACGTTTCCGGGCGGTGAGGGGTCTGGAAAAGGGAAGCAGATTGTTCTCATCAGCGGTGACGAAGAGTACCGCAGCGAAGAAGCATTAACCCAACTGGCCAAGATTCTCGCCCGGCATCATGGCTTCACCTGCACCGTATTGTTCGCCATCGACCCGAAAGATGGCACCGTCAATCCGAACATCACGGACAACATTCCCGGCCTGGAAAAGCTGCAATCCGCAGACCTGATGGTGGTGTTCCTCCGCTTCCGCAATTTGCCGGACGCTCAGATGCAGCACATTGCCCAATATCTCCAAGCGGGCAAACCCGTCGTCGGCCTCCGCACCGCGACGCATGCCTTCAACCTGAAGGGGCCGACCTACAAGAAATACACCTGGACCAGCAAGGAAAAGGGGTATGAAGGCGGTTTCGGCAAGCAGGTTCTCGGCGAAACCTGGGTGGCGCACCACGGAGCCCACGGCAAGGAAGGAACCCGCGGTATCCCGGCTCCCGGTCAAGAAGGGCACGCGATTCTCAAGGGGATCGCCCCTGGTTCGATCTTTGGCACCACGGATGTCTACGCCGTTCACCTCCCCCTGCCCGGAGACAGTCAGCCGATCGTTCTCGGAGAAGTCACGCAGACACTCGATCCGAAATCGGAAGCCGTCACCGGCAAGAAGAACAACCCGATGATGCCGGTCGCCTGGACGAAGACCTACACCGCGGACTCCGGCAAGGTGGGCCGTGTCTTCACCACCACGATGGGAGCCTCTCAGGATCTGCAAGCCGAAGGCACCCGGCGGATGCTCGTCAACGGTTGTTATTGGGCGCTCGGCCTGGAAAAAGCCATCCCTGCCCGCTCCGATGTGTCGATCGTCGGGGAGTTCAAACCGTCACCGTTCCGGCATAACGGTTTCACCCAAGGGATGAAACCGCAGGATTATTTGAAGTAAAAAACGCCCACATCAGTTCATTGGCGGGTGATCCTGTCCCGGCACCAGAACCGGCGGTGGAGCGAGCAGGTTGCTGTTCCCCCCGGTTGCCAATTGGAACAGATTCTCGGTGCCGATCGGGGTCGGTAACGCGAACAGTTCGCCGTACAGGAACCCGCAACGAAAGCCGTTCATGCCGTTGGCGGATTTCACGAAATGCTGGACCCGCTCGAACCGTTGCGCATCGAATTGCGATTCGTAAGCGCGGATCGCTTCGAGTTTCTGCTCGATTGTGTCAGAAATATCGACAACAAAAGTGCTATGCCAGTTCCGTTGTTCCGCATCGGTGGGGAACGGCGCGTAGACCAGATGTGGCACACGGTACGGTTCGGTGCCATCAAACCGTTCGTTCCACTTGGTGAGCTGCGAATAAAACCGCGAAGCCTCGGCGATGAGATGACCCTGATGATGGTCCGGCGACGCGGCCGGGGTCCGCCCCGCAGCGGTGATGACCACGGTCGGGCGATACCGGCGGAGTTCCGTGGCGAGTTTGAAGCGGGCTTCGGGGCTATCCATGAGGACGCGGTTCGGGAGTCGCACATTTACCCGTACCTGCACACCCAAAATTTGACGAGCCTTTTCGGCTTCTCGTGCCCGCATTTCCTCCGTGCCACGCGGGGTCGGCTCCCCGGTAGTCAGGTCGAAGATGCCGACACGGTATCCCTGCTTCACCAGTTTAGCCAGCGTACCCCCGCAGATGATTTCCAGGTCGTCCGGGTGTGGAGCGACGGCGGCAATGTCGAGACGGTCCATCCGATCAGATCCGGGCACGGCGTTCTCCCATTTCCAAGGCTAGATGAGCTTGTCGAGGATACCATTTTGAGAATCTGGATCTTTCAGACAACCCCCGCTTGCAGTTCTGCGTGCGAGCCGATATTCTAAGCAGCGTTGGCCAAGTGGCGGAATGGCAGACGCACTCGACTCAAAATCGAGCGCCGCAAGGCGTGTGGGTTCGACTCCCACCTTGGCCATCTTCTCAATCCTCTAAAATCATCTTCACCGATCCCATCATCTCCATTTACACCATCTTTCGGATACACTACAAAATCGGCTAGTTCCGAATTTATCGAAATTGCCACCGCGATAAGATGAGTTGAAGTTTTCGCGTGGACATTGTCGATCTAGGATTCCCATATTGTCGCTCTTGCCGTGTTGGGTGGTGAGGGAACCGCGGTCGCGCACTCTGGAAGGGATTTTGAGTATGAATACCCCCTATCGCAACCGATCACGCCGTCCACAACTGACCCTGGAAACGCTCGAACGGCGTGACACCCCAACAACATTCCTTGTCACTAACCTGAACGACAGCGTAAGCCCCACTCTCGGTGATGGCACGCTGCGGGATGCGATCAACCAAGCGAACAGCAACCCCGGCCCGGACACCATTCAGTTTCAAGCGGGTCTGACGGGAACGCTCCAGGCCGTCGCGGAATTCCACATCACGGAGAGCGTCGATATTCAGGGATTGGGTGCGGATCAGATCATCATCAACGGTATTGCGGACGGGCAGGCCCCCCTTTTCAGCAACTCAGGAGTTGATACCACAATCAGCGGCATCAGTATTCAGGGTCACACGAATACAGATTATTATGAATATGGTGGCGGTATTGGTAATACTTCCGGCGGCGGATTGACACTGGATAGCGTGATTGTCTCCGGGAATGGGGCGAACTATAGCTCCGGTGGTATTTATAATGCAGGTGCTTTGACCATAACCAACTCGCAAATACACGACAATAATGGTAACTACGGTGGTGGTATTTATAACGATTACGACGGCACGCTGACCATCACGGATTCCACAATTACTCACAACACTACAATTTACGACGGCGGAGGGATTCTCAGCTACGGGGGGACCATCACGCTAACAAGGGTGATCGTGGAAGACAATGAGGCGAATACTGGCGGTGGCATCTCCGTGGAAGATACCACGTTGATGATCTCGGATTCGACTATCCGTTATAATCAAGCAGAATTCGGTGAAGTATTTGCGGATGGTGGGGGCGTATTGGTCGGCCCAGGAGCCGATGTCTCCATCTCGAACAGTACATTCATTGGCAACACGGCAAATGCTTATGGTGGAGCCATTGCATTAGCCGGAGAATCAGAATCTGAGGGTAATGATCCCCGCAGTTTGATACTGACCAATGTCACGCTTACCGAAAACGCGGGTGGGATTGAAGGCGGAGCCATCGGATACCGGATCAACGATCCGCAATCGATACCAGTAGTACGACTCACGAACGTCACCGCCGTTCGGAACAATGGTGGCGGAGCCGCGATCGCTCTTCCCAATTCGCTGACACCCGTTGATGCGGTCTTCACCAACTCGATTATCGCGCTGAACATTCTCGATAACGATGATATGGGTGATCCCATTCCGCCGACTGCGGCACCTGATGTCAGTGGGGCGTTTACCTCGGCGGGCGGGAACCTGATTCAAGATATCAGCCAGGCGGAATTCACCCCCCAGGCCACGGACTTAACGGGCGTGGATCCCCAAATGGGGACGCTGGGCGATTATGGCGGCCTCACGCAGACCATCCCGCTACTTCTGGGGAGCCCGGCGCTCGGATTAGGCATCACCGGGTCGACCACTCCGACCACGGATCAACGGGGCTTTGATCGCCCTGTGAGCGGGCCGATTGACGCGGGAGCTTACCAGTTCCGCGTGCCCGTGAGCGCTGATGATGCCTACACAACGACAGAAGGCCTGACACTCACCGTAGCGGCCCCAGGCGTTCTGACGAATGATGCAAGCCCCGATGGTGGCACGCTGACCGCTGTACTGGTGAATGGGATACCCGCTTCCACAGGGACGCTGACGCTGAACTCGGATGGTTCGTTCACATTCACGCCTGCATCGGGATACTCGGGAACGGCGACGTTCACCTATCTGGCCTCCGTTGGTGGACGAACCGGGGATGCCGCCACCGTGACCATTGATGTCACCGCAATTCCGCCCGTGCCGCCGGTTCCGCCCGTGCCTCCGGTTCCGCCTGTGGTGGGGCAGTTCGCGGTGGCGGCGGGGGCGGGTTCTGGGCCACGGGTGATCGTGTACGATACCACGGGGGCGGTCGTCCGCGACATCTTTGCTTTTGAACCGGAGTTTTCCGGCGGTGTCCGCGTGGCGATGGGCGATGTGAACCACGATGGCGTGCTTGATATTATTGCTGGGGCCGGTCCCGGTGGTGCTCCTCGCGTTCGGGTGATCGACGGTGCCACGGGCGGCACTCTGTTTGACTTCTTCGCATATGAGTCTTCCTTTTCGGGTGGTGTCTATGTCGCGGCTGGGGATGTGAATAACGACGGGTTCGCTGATGTCGTTGTGGGTGCTGGTTCGCTGGGTGCGCCGCGTGTCCGGGTGTACGATGGCCAATCGGGAAATACGATCCGCGATTTCTTCGCCTATGCCAGCGATTTCCGAGGCGGTGTCCGCGTGGCGGCGGGGGATTTGGACGGCGACGGTTTCGCGGAAATTGTCACGACACCGGGGGCATCGGGTGGCCCACACGTCCGCGTGTTCGACGGGGCGACCGGATTACCCACACTGAATTTCTTCGCCTATGACCCGACTTACCGCGCCGGAATCTATGTCAGTGTGATTCCCGCACAGGGGGGGATGCCCGGTTCGATTGGCGTGGGACTGGATGCTTTCCCGAATTTTGAAGGTTCCGTCTTTCAGGCACTCGCTCCCGAACTCCTGGGCACGGATGTCAGCGCGGCCCTGACCGATCAGCAATTGTTGGCACCGGGGCAAATCCGAATCTTTAACTGGGATGCCAATGCGCCGACCGGGGTGACTCTGGTGGCCGAGCAAGTCGTCGATGATTCTCGAACTGCGGGGGCACGGATCGGAACGACATCATCGGCGAATGGGTTGGCACCGACTCGCATCGTAACCGCCCCGGGCGCGGGGAGCGGTGGGCAAGTGCAGCTATTCAACCTCGCGGCAAATGGACTCGAAAAAGTGTTGACTCTCGAACCCTTCGGTTCCGGTTTCCTGGGGAGTGTCTTCGTGGGATAACCCGATCCGACACGGCCGGTTACTTTTACTTCTGCAAGGCTTGCACTTTCTGGCGGGCGGTCTGGGCTTGGTCCCGGTCACCCGCTTGGGTGTAATAGCTGGCGAGCAGCTTCCACAGGTGCGCGGATTTCGGTTGTTTCTCGGCCAGTTTTTCGTACAGTGCGACGGCCTCATCGTGGACGGCCCAGGAGCGGTACACTTCGGCGGCCAATCGCCAGTCGGTTGGGTCGCTGCTGGCGACCAGTTTCTGAATCTCGGGGAGCGTTTCCGCGAGGTCGGTGTTCAGCACCTTGAACGGCACTTCTTCGACGTGCGGCTTCATGCTACCGTCCGCGTTGAGCGTGAAGACCCGCCAACGATAACCCATCCCGCGTGTGAGCGGCTTCCGCTGTTTGGGGTATGTCAACGTGTTGCTGGCCGTTTCTTCCCGCCAGACCGGGTTTCCTTCCGCGCCGGTGAGGAGTTCGAGTCGATAACGGGCTTTGCCTGCCGCCGCGGGCCAACGGAAAGTGGGTGTGGGCTGGAGGACGACCATCCCCACGACTGGATGCACTTGGGGATGGGGAACACCACGGAGCGTCAGCCCGCCGACCAGCGACGAATTCCCGCTTTGTGCGACCAGACCATCGGCCACCCGTGTTGGCAGTTTGGGGTCACGCACGGCAACTTGGGCCGCTGTTTCGAGCTTCCCCGCTGTGACGAGCGCTTGCGCCGGCCCCTTGAGGGAGACAACTGGACCAGACGGGCGGAAATAAGCCTTCAGCGCCGCTCCCGCGGGGAGTGTGATCTGATCGCCGAGATGCAGTAAATCACCATCATCCAGGAGGAGTTCTTTTCCGGCACGCTGGGCGACAATCTCGCCTTGAACCTCCAGCACCATGGCGCTCGGTGCTGGGTCCGCCGCCAGGAGTGCAGAAACCAGAATCCAGGGAATCATTTCAGTTTCTCCAAAAAATGGCCGTCAGTGCCGGAAATCGTGGCACGATCCTGATCAGGATTCGACCTGGATCGGCCAGACTTTCAGTTTCCCCACCCCCTTCAGGGTGAGTTCTTGCGGTTCAAAGTCAAGAGCATTTGCCTTCTGCTCCTCGGGCGTGAGCGCGGCATAAGTTCCCGCGCCAATGAGGATCGGTGCGCCGACCTCTTTGGTGGCCGCTTCGAGTCGGGCCGCCGCATTGGTGACATCGCCGATCGCGGTATAGTCGAGTCGGGTGCGTGCGCCAACCGCGCCCACGGTGCAGGTGCCGGTGTTGATGCCGACACCGATGCGGAGATTGGGAAGCCCCAGTTTCTCGAATTCCGCGGCATGGTCCCGAACCGCGCGAATCATCCCACGTGCCGCTTGAATGGCGCGGGAGGCATGGTCGGGGTATTCCATCGGTGCGTTGAACAAGATCATCATGCCGTCGCCCATGAATTGATTCACCGTACCGCCCGATTTTTCAATTCCGGGGATCACGGCTGAAAAATAAGCATTCAGCAGCGTGACGACCTTGGCGGGTTCGTTACGGACTTCCGCCGAGAACGTGCTAAAACCGCGAATGTCGACGAACATGACCGTCACGGTTCGGTTCTCCCCTGCCAGATCCAACCGTGAGGGATTTTCTTCCAGTGCCTTGGCGAGTGCCTGGGATTTCACGGCCCCGAGAACCCGTCGCAAGACCAACCAACGGTTGGCGAACGAGGCCGCGCAGGTCAACGCGCCGAGGGACAGCATCCCGATCAGGTCCACACGCCAGTTTCCGGTCATCAGGGCATACGCGGCGAGGAGTTTCCAGCCCACATGGTGACCGATGGCAATGATGAGCCCGGCGATGAGATTGGTTCGCGCAAAAACCAGGCCCAGCAGTGGTCCCGTGACCAGCAACCACGGCCAGGGTGATAGCCGAGTGGGCGTGGTGATGAAGGCGCGGTCGCGGATGGTGGCGATGGTGTTGGCGTGAATCTCCACACCGGCCATCCGACCCGATGCTGAAGGGCGGAATGATGTGTAACCGTTGGAATAGGGGGTCGCGTGATAATCTTGGAACGCGGGGTCTGTTGTGCCAATCAGGGCGATTTTCCCGTTCAGTTCGGGCACCGGCTCTCCCGCTTGGGCGGCCGCGAGAACCTGCCGAAATGGGATCGTCGAAAATGTCCCCGGTGGGCCGACCCAGTTGATGGCGATGGTTCCATCGGCTGCGACGGGAATGGTGTCCTCCCCCAGCAGCACGGTCTTCGTGTCTGGATCCCACCGCCAGGGTTGATCGGCTTCCCAGGCGGCCAGGGCCAGGGTGAAGCTGGGGTAGACTTGGCGTTCGTCCCCCACCCGCACGATCGGCGCACGGCGAATGAAATGGTCGGCATCTTCGGCTAAGTCAATCGAACCGACATCACGCCCCCACGGGTCGCGGTTGTCGGGATCGCGGTATTTCAAGAGCCACTGATCGATGGGCCAGCGACTTTTCCGCGGAGGGGGTGGGAACGACACCGGCAGCACCACATGTCCGACATCACGCACGGCTTTACCCACGGCTGTGGCTTTGCCAAACTTGCGGCTGTCGATGATCGCTTCCACGGTGCTGAGACTATTCGGAATCATCATATCGACACCGACTGCCGTGGCCCCGGAATGACGAGCATGGGCAATGACCGCACCGAGTTCCGGGCTCATGAAGACGATCGGTTTGGCGAGAGAATCGAAGTCTTCTTCATCTATCGAAATGATGATAATCTGATTGCGAGATCGGGATGGCCGCGTGCCCCCTTCCCAGTCATCGCGGGTGGTGAACCGGCTGTCGAACAGCCAATCATCCAGTCCGGTAAAGATCGGGAATTGCGAAAAGATCGCCACCAACCCCACGCAGAAGAAGCCGATCCAGATTCCGCGAATCCGATTATGACGCAACAATTTCACGATTCGCATACGATGACCCGGATTACCGGTTGCGAGGCCGGTCGGTTGACGCATCCTGCGGAGACTCCAGCCGGATCAGCCCGACATTGCGGAGCGGAAACGGAGCCATTGTAACAGTTTGCCCCTGATCGGGCCGCAGGCGGTTCACTTCGGCGCGGGCAAATTCAAAAAGTTCGTCGATGGTCAGCAGGGTATCGCCGTTGCGATCCGCAGCTCCGGCTTTCGGGCCGAGTCCCTTAAAGACCGCCGCGGTGAAGAAACCGTGCCGGGCACGAATCTGTTGATCCTTCAGGGTCAGAACGGTCACATCTTCTCCGGCTTGTTCGTGCGGGGCTGCCGCGGTCAGAACGATCGGTCCTTTGTCATCGGGTCGCAGTTCCCGGCCGCCGTCCACGCCGATTGCCGCCCCGGAATGGCAGCTATCCAGCAGAATCAGTTTGCGGCACGGCAACCGTTTCAGGCGGTTGAAGAAGGCATCGGCTTCCACCTGATAGCGGGCCTGCTTTTCCGTGCCGTAGCCTGCGAAATACCAGGTTCCCGGCACGAATTCCGCGTGGCCCGTGGCCGAGGGTTTTTCCCGGTCGGCGAACCCGTGACCGGCCAGGAACAGGACAAACCAATCATCTGGCGCAGCCGTTTTCCCCGCCTGATCGAGCGCGGCCAGGATCGCGGCGGGTGTGGCCTGCTGGTTCGTCAGCACGGTGATTTCGCCACGTTCAAACGGGGCGGATTTCCCGATTTCCTGGAGAATGTTCGCCATCAGTTGGGCATCACTGACGCTGGCTCCGAGGTTCGGCAATCCGATCTGGTCGTACTGGTCCACGCCGACGACGACGGCTCGCAGTACCCCTGGGCGAACCTTGGTCGGTTTCACCGTGACTCGCACACTCTGTTCGGCCCGAGCATGAGAGTAGGCAACGACCACGAGGCGATTGGGGCCGATGCGGAGTTCCTCGGGGCGGATCACCTCTTGAATCTGTTGCACATCGGCTTGCCCTGGCCATTCCCGGAGCATGTAGTCGAGGTTGGTTTCGTCGCCGAGCCAGAGTTCGACTTTGTCGACCGGAATCGGTTTTCCCTGGGCATTGCGTGGCGGCGTGACGGTGATGTTGAGGGTCACACCGTTCGTGGGGACGACCTCGGCGGAGGCCGTGACCGTGATGGCGGGCGGCGGCAACAGTTCGCGGAAGAACGGGCTTGGCTCGCGGGAGTAGCGGGTCAAGAAATCGCGGACTTCACCCGGTCGGCGGAACTGCGAGCGGAACCGGGATGCCGGGTTGAACTCCGGTGTGTTCGAGGCCAACGGCCCACCGAGGAGCCAGCCGAAATAGGAATCTCCGTTGGCGCTACTGTCGTAGACGTAGTCCTGGTAGCGGTACAGTACCCAGTCGGCCCCGCCCGTCGGGAGGAACCGCCAGACGGGCCGTTGCAGCAGTGAGGTTTTTCGGCGGATCGGCTGTTTCTGCCCCGTGAACCGCCAGATTTCCAGGGCCAGTTCCTCACCCGGCGTGGGGGCGGTGAGAACGTCATTCCAGTCAAACGGATCGACGACTTTGGCAGCCCGATACACTTTGCGAATCCGGTCACCCGGAATCAGCCCGATTTCCCAAGCGGGACTGCCCGCATCGACATCCTTGACGAGCGACTCGCCCACACCGGATGGTTCAAAGCGGGCACCGAGTTCGGGTTGATGCTTCCACGGTTCGGTACTCCAAATGCAGATGGTTTCATCGCGGGACGCACTGACGAGCCAACGGCCATCGGCGGCGGGGACAATCGAGGTGACGTAACCGTGATGTCCCACCCCCCGGCGGATGCGACGAGCGGGGACATCGGGGGCGAACTCAAAGAGGCTGTAACCCCAGTAGTGCCCCACGGCGACACGCGTCACGGGGCTTCCCGGTTGTGGCGGCAGGAAGGTGTAGCAGATCGGCGTAAAATCGCGCAGGCTGTCGAGCGGTAAGATATACCGATACTTCTGATCCCGCGAGACAACGGCCCAGCGGAACTGGTCGGTCGGGTCGGTTTCGATGGTCCAACCGTTGGCACTGGTCAGCGGCCCCTGCCCCTGTGGTTCCGTGCCGCGGACCCATTGGCGTTCTTTCAGGTCAAAAGTGCGCCACGGACCTTGCCCCCGTGTGTTCGGGTCCGTCGGGCGGTTGAGCGGTTGGGAACGGAAACTGACGCGGCTACCATCCGCAGTGGCCTGCACCTGCCAGAGCGTGCGGCCAACGCCCGTGCTGGTGTGGAGCAACCGGAGTTGGCCATCCCCGAGTTCCCACAAACTCGTTTCATGATGAATGCCCGCCGCGACGGCCAACCGCCGACCATCCGGGTGGAACGCCACGGCTTCCGGGAACGAACCGATCCGGTCTTCCGGCTTCGTGCCGAACCCGGCTTCGGCGAGCAACCGGGGGTTGGCGTTCGTCAGTTCGTACACACGCAGGTAACCCGGTCCTTCCCGGAACACTTTTTCTCCGCCGACCGTATCAAGGAGTTTGATACCGAGTCCGAACCGTTTGCCCGAGGGATCGAGTCCCATGCCGTCCGGGAACTCGGTGGCGGGGAACGAGAGTTCACCCATGAGCCGACCATCGGGGAAGCCGCGGACTTCCACTCCCGAGGCTATCTTTCGGCTGCCGTCGGGGTTCGTGACGAATCGTTGGCTACCACTGCGACCGATCAGGGTGCGTGCGTCCGGCGTGGAGAGTGCCTGGGCGACGGGGCCGTCGAACCGGAACAGCAACCGGGGCGGGGCGGACGCATCCACCGGCGCGGCAAAGACTTCCCCCGAACGCCGAGCAAAGCAAACCTCCCCCGGCAAGGCAAACGACAGCCACGATACCCGAGCGGCGATCGTCTGTTCGTCGTTCCCCTGAGCGACTGGCGGAGCCACGCGACGGACAGCCTGCGGGCCACGGTCTTCATAATCCCAGACCCAGATGGAACCGTCTCCCTGGCCGATACCGACTCGTGGTTGCTTCGGATCGAACGCCGCCGCCCAGATGGTGCTGGTGGCACGGATGTAGGCCGGTTGAAGCGCCGGGCTCAAGGCGTGCAGGATTTTGCGGGTAGCGCGGTCAAAGATGACGAAATCCGCGGTGAGCCGACCGAACCCGCCCGAGGCCATTTTCTTCCCGTCCGGCGACACGGCCAGCGCGAACATCGAGCCGCGACGCTCCCGAAACGAGTTCCACCAAGCCGGGCGCGTGTAGTCCAGTTCGTTCCCGACCACATCCCAGATGTGGATGCACTTATCATCGCCGACGGCGAGGAGTTGCTGGCCATCGGGGGTGAACGTGAGGGAGTCACAGGCCGCGGTACGGCCTCCGGTGGAGATGACCACGGCGGGATCGAACAGGTTGAGCCGGGTATCTTGCGCGGATGCCGGAACCGCTACCATCAGAGCGATTCCGACCGCGAGCAAGCCAGGCATTTTCTTTAACATGGTTATCTTCCGCAAAGTCATCGGTTTCGTCAATTCCCCTCAATCCCGGCATTCCCCTGGTCGATGATGATACGGATGAACCGGCGGTGTTGCACGGTGAAAAGTCATGGAATGATGGGAGGCCGCCCGTGAAACGGATGTCGAAATTCGTGTATGGACTGCTGTTGTCCGGGGCCGTCACACCGAGTCTCCCGGCACAGACACGCCCCGCACCCGTTGTGCCTCTGACGGCTCCGCCTGCGACCCCAGCTGCTCCTGCAACTCCAGCGGCTCCCGCGACCCCAGCTTCCCCGGCGAATCCCGCACCGCTTCAGTTTCCGCCGGCGACGAACCCACAATCGAATACGCCCAATCCGTCCACAACAGCACCCTCACCGGATTCACTGCTGGCGAACGCCTCGGCCCGTGGCACCGAAGCCGAGATGACGGCGTTTCCCACCGTGTTCGGCGACCTGCTCGGCGGGGGCGGCATCGCGGGGCCGTTGCCGATTTTCAGCACCGCTTCCGGCCAGATTGTCGGCCCACCCGTCATTGTGATGAAACCCGGCAGTCAACCGATGCGGATCGGCGGCCCCCCAGGGCCAACGGGCCTCGTGACCCCCGTGGATGATCTGCTTTCCGCACGGGCATCGGAGCTATTGCCACCGGCCAATGGTGGGGCACCGCCTCCGGGCACCCCGCTCACGACCAGCGCCATCTTACCGCCGCCGGGCACCACATTCGATGCCTCATTGGCTCAGTTTGTGACCCGCGTCCCAACCTTCACCCGCGGGGCGTTTAAGATCACCGAGAACGACACTCCCCGACCGACGACCCGTGCGTACTTCAGCTATAACTTTTACGATCAGGTGTTCAAATCGTTCGGCGGGCCAAACACGCCGCGTACCATGCTGCACCAGGAGATGTTCGGGCTGGAATACGCCGGGCCGAATCGCAAGTTCTCCGTGGGGTTGCGGTTGCCGTACAACCAGTTGACGAGCCCCGGATTCTACAGCGATACCAGCCTGGGTGATTTGACCGTCATCGGGAAAGCCGTTCTGTTCGAGGATGAAGCCTCGGGGAGTTTGCTCTCCGGCGGTCTGGCTCTGACACTCCCGACCGGGCAGCTCCCGTTCGCCAACACGATCACGGGGCAGAACATTCGTGGCACGCTCATTCAACCGTGGCTGGGTCACATTTTTTCCCGTGGCGACTGGTACACACAGGGCTTCAACGCCGTCATCGTGCCCACGGATTCGGATGATGTGACGTTTTACACCTGCGATCTGTCGACGGGTTACTTTCTGATCCGCAACCCCGGAGCCACGATTTCCGCCTTCGTGCCAACATTCGAGTGCCATACCAACGTGCCGTTGAACCATATGGGAGCGCGTGATGAACCTGTCGGCTTCGTAACAATGGTCACGCTCCTGGGTGGTGTCCAGATTTTCCTCCGTGATCGGGTGGGGATTGGTTTCGCGGCGGGTGCCCCCGTGACCGGGCCGCGTCCATTCTCTCTGCAAACCACGTTCGCCGTGAATACCTGGTTCTAAGGCATCAGCGGGCAAGTGATCTTCCGCATTCTGCGGGATCGGCAACAATTTCCGTCTCAACGCCTCCTGCGGCGGGTGCGCACGACTCGCCGATGATGTCCTGGAGGGGAACCGCGGAGCCGTCCCGATCCACCAACCCTGGTTCCGGTTCGGCCAGTCGCGGGAAACCAGAACAGCGGTGTACGAACGGGGTGCGTGATGGGACGCAGGCGGCCTTTCGTCCCATCGCCGAACGATTGACCCGCTCCCAAACCCTGCCCCAGTGGAGCGTGACCATCCGGCCCAAGGATCCGGGATGTGAATTCCACGCTAATGCTTAATAATCCGTTTCGCGGAACTCATATGCGGCACCGCCGAGGACACCCAGCGTGAACAGCACCGAGGCCAGTACGGATAGCTCAGGCTGGAACTGCCCGGCTTCTTGCAGTTTGCGGACTTCCTCGGCCTTCACCTGAAACGCATCCGCCTGCATGGCATCGTAAAAGATCGCTCCCATGTCCAGCGGCTTCGGGAACAGCCAATACCCCATTTCCAGGCTGGTATGGGCGAGTTCCGTCATCCCGGCCGGAGGATAGATCACCAGGCGGTGATGTGTGTAGTTCATCATCCAACAAAATAGCCAAAAGAGCAGAACGCCGAACGCACAAGCCACGGTGCTACGCGTCCAGACAGCCAGGAATGCGGAGACGGCATAAAAGATCCCAAAATTCAGCACCATCAACGGTATCGCCAGCCAGTACGCCCCAGTCCAGATGCCGGTTTTGACACCCAACGCCAACCATGTGGCCCCAACAAAAAGGATCGCCTGAAGTCCCACAAATAATACGACTCCCAGGTACTTGCCCAACAGAATCGCCCAGCGTGGCGTGGGCTTGGCGAGCAACACCGTGGCGGACTGTGGTTCTAAAAAGATGGGTAAAAACCCGGCCGTCCACAAGAGGGCCAAGAGGACACCGGCCGTGTCCCCAACCCCGCCCGCGAGTAACACCTGCACGAACCGCACCGCGTCTTCGCGGTTGCGTCCCAGTGGCACGGTGACGGTCCCAAAACCCAGCGTGACCTCACCCGATATGACCCGTACCCCGTCCGCCTTCAACTTCTCGGGATTCAGTTTGTCCGCTTCCGCTTTGGGCAGCACCAACGGCAAGTCCAGTTCGGTCACGGGGGTGACATCACCGTGGACATCCAAACTGAGACAGACCAGAGTACACACGGCCGTCACCGTGAGCATGACCCAAAACAGCTTCGTGGCTAGCGATTGACGGAAGGTGTCTCGGACCATCCAGCGAACCGCGCGGATCAATTCCGGCAGCGTCATTCCTGCGTCCCTCGATCATAAATTGTGCGTAATGCGGCTTCGAGATTCCGACCGCTCGGGTCGCGTGGCGATGTCCCCAATAGGTCCGTCACATTGCCGCGAAAAGCCAGTTTCCCGGCGACCACAACGGCCAACTCATCGCAGAGTTCCTCGACTTCCGAGAGGACATGGGTGACGAGGAGGATTGTTTGTCCCGCCGCCCGTCGCTCGCGGATGACCTCACGGAGTAACTGGCGACCGTGGATGTCCAATCCTTCCGTGGGTTCGTCGAGGATCAGTAAATCGGGGTCATTGATGAGGGCTTGTGCCAAACCGAGACGTTGTACCATGCCTTTACTGAAACGGTGGATCGGTTCCGCGGCGCGATCGGCCAAGCCGACTTTCTGAAGAAGTGTTTCCGCGCGGGGGGACAATTTCTCCGATGGGACACCGGACAGGCCGCCGTAAAAGTTCAGCACCTCTCGCGCGGAAAGGTAGCGGGGGAAGGCGTGATTTTCGTGCATGTAGCCCACCCGCGCCAAGGTTTGCCGGGCGCGGACGGGGTGTCCCAATCGGGTGATGGTGCCCGCCGTCGGCTTGGCGAGTGTGAGGAGCATTTTGACGAGGGTCGTTTTCCCGGCTCGGTTCGGTCCGAGTAGACCAAACACGGTGCCAGTGGGAATCGTCAACGACACTCCGCGGACGGCGGGGATTCCGGTACGCTCCCACGGCCCGGATCGGTACTGTTTTTCGACATTCTCGAAGACCGCGGCGGCTGTCACGGTGGGGTTCTCCAGTCACACTTTTTGGCAATGTAGTGCATGAAATCTCCTCCTGTCGGAAAAGACGGCAATTGTGCGGCCCAGAACCGGAAACCACCTGTCGGCAGAACCGACAAATGCCAGCGGCCACGGGGGGAACCCGTGGCCGTGAGCGACGCGCCGTATGATCATCGGCAGAAGAGATTAACTACAGCCGCTGGTGGCTCCGCACGAATCGCACTTGGCACAAGCACCGCTGCGAACGAGGGTCAACGCTCCGCACTCAGGGCACGGGTCGCCTTCATACCCCTTGGCCCGCGCAACCCGGACTCGCTCATCTGCCGAACCAGCCAATACCTTGGCGACTCGGTTGACAGGAACCGCGATCACCGGCGGCGTGGGCGACTTCGTGATGTGGTGCGTTCCGCCGCTTTCCCCGTGGCTGGCGGCCCCTGGGCGAATGTGGCTGGACCGTGGCGGCGACAGTTTCGGTTCCTGGAACCGGGCATCGACTGTACGCTCGGACACAACTTCTTCATCCTCAAAATCGGGGTCATCATCCTCGTCGTGCAACGTGTCCCCGCGGAGATCCTCGGGGATCACATGGGCGAGATCGTGCCGATTGAGGTAGGTAATCGCCAGTTCCCGGAAGATGTAGTCGATGAGGGACGTACTCATCTTGATGTACGGGTTCCCCTGCACGACACCGTTCGGCTCAAAGCGGGTGAACAGGAAAGCATCGACGTACTCATCCAACGGCACCCCGTGCTGGAGTCCGAGGCTGACGGCGATGGCAAAACAGTTCGTCATGCTGCGGAAGGCGGCTCCTTCTTTGTGCATGTCGATGAAGATTTCCCCAAGGGTGCCATCTTCGTACTCGCCCGTGCGGAGGTAAATCTTGTGGTTGCCGATCCGGGCTTTTTGCGTGTACCCCGCGCGGCGATCCGGCAACCGCCGCCGACGAGCAATGTAACGGTGGACGATCCGCTCCGTGATCTTCTCCGCCACCTGCACGGCGGGGGGCTTGGGCGCGACGGGCTCATCCGCGACCACGGCCGCGAGTGCTGCCGCCTCATCCGAGTCCGCCACCGAGTTCAACGGTTGCGAGAGCTTGGAACCATCTCGGTACAGGGCGTTCGCCTTGGTCATCAACTGCCACGAGAGCCAGTAAGCATTCTTGACATCGTCGATCGTGGCATCGTTCGGCATATTAATCGTCTTGGAGATCGCCCCACTGATGAACGGTTGCGCCGCGGCCATCATGCGGATGTGCGATTCCGCCGACAAGAACCGTTTGCCGGACTTGCCGCACTTGTTGGCGCAGTCGAACACCGATAAGTGTTCGGCTTTCAGGTGGGGGGCTCCCTCGATGGTCATGGTGCCACAGACGAACGTGTTCGCCTCCGCGATTTGCTGACGGCTAAAGCCCAGGTGCGTGAGCAGATCGAATCCGGGGGCATCCAGTTCCGACCGTGCAATCCGCAGTGTGTCCGCCAGGAACACATCGCCAAGTGTCCAGCGGTTGAAGACGAACGGCAACTCGAACGCACCGGCCAACTGCGATTCGACTTTTTCGATCACCTCCGGGGTGAACCCTTTGGCCGATAGGCTGGCCGGATTGATGTGCGGGCAACCCGTGAGCGTGGCGGCCCCGCGGCAATAACGCACGATGGCCTCGATCTGCTGTGGCGTATACCCCAACTTGGCCAGCGCCGGCGGCACAGACTGATTGATGATCTTGAAGTAGCCGCCCCCCGCGAGCTTCTTGAACTTCACCAGGGCGAAGTCCGGCTCAATGCCGGTCGTGTCACAATCCATGACTAAGCCTATAGTTCCGGTCGGCGCAACAACCGTGACTTGGGCATTGCGGAAGCCGTGCTGTTCGCCGAGCGCGAGCATCCGATCCGACTCGGAGCGGGCAGCGGCGAGCAGGTCCGCCGGACAGTAGCGGGGGTCGATCCCAACGGGGGTAATGGTGCAACCTTCGTACTCAGCGGGTTGGGCGTTGTACGCGGCTCGCCGGTGATTACGAATGACTCGGAGCATCGCATCCTGGTTGGCGTGATACCGAGGGAACGGCCCCAATTGCCCAGCCATCTCGGCGGAAGCCGCGTAAGCCCCGGCATGCATGATCGCGGTCAGTGCCCCGCACTGTGCCCGAGCTTCCACGGAATCGTAGGAGATCCCTTGCACCATTAACAAGGCACCCAGGTTGGCGTAACCCAGCCCCAGCGTGCGGAAATCGAACGATTTCTGCGCCACCGGCTGACTCGGAAACTGTGCCATGTAGACACTAATTTCGAGTATCATGGTCCAGACACGAATGGCGTGCTTGTAACCTTCAATATCAAATTGCTTTGTGGATGTATCCAGGAACCGCATGAGATTCAAGGATGCCAGGTTACAAGCCGTATCATCCAGGAACATATATTCCGAGCAATTGTGGACAACGACTCCATTGGCCACGAAGTGATGGGTGACGGGTTCGGTCAAATCGTAAACCGGCTCGACACCGAGGAATTCCAGAGATGCAACCGGGTCATCCATACGATCGGCATATGTGGTGACTTCCCGATTGAGGCGGGCCAATCGCTCACATTTCGGACTGCCGGGGATGAACCCGATTTCACGCTCGAATACGATTCGGGAGCTGCGACTGATCCGCAAGCTGTGGAGTTGGCGGATCGAGTATTCCCGGACCCCACCCAGGCCGTCCGGCATCATAGCGACCGCGTTTCCAGCAACCCGGCGGTTGCGGTAGAGCTTGGCCTTGATGCCGAATGACAAGAGTAGAATTTGTACCTGTTGTAATAAATGCTCTGAGCAGCTGTCGAGTGAGACATACTGCGACTTATCCCCGTATTGCGCGACTGTCCCATCGGCGGTGAATAGCCCCCGGAGAACCCCTGCCAGGGATTCTCGATCCAGGCAGAATATCTCCGGTGTGAACTGCTTGTTCTCGCTCCCCGCGTTGAGGAGGGCGTACCGTTTGACGACATCCACCACGCAACGAGTTGAGGTTCCGATTGGCATGGTGCATTGCGGAGCCGTGACCGTATTGGGGTGGTTCGCACGCTGATCCGCGGCGTATTCGGCCTTGAATGCGGCAACGTCCTCGCGGATGCGAGCGGCAACGGCGGCTTCCTCTGGAGCCAGCGTCACCTGCACCGTCTCTTGCTCACCCATGAGGCCGCCATCGCCGACGAGCAGTCCCAAAAACTCGGCCAATCGGCTGTCGAGTCCCGTTGCTGAGCCATTCGCATGGGTCCGGTCACGTCGGTCGGCAAACAGGCCACCACCGAGAACGACACGGTCATCAACGGTCAACTCACACGCGGGGACATCTCCACGATTCGCGGTCAGAACCCGATGGTCAGCCGTCAGCTTGACTGAGAAGCCACTTTGGGTGCGCAGTTGATAGACGGGCTTGGTTCCGGTCGGGAACGCTGGGGCAATCGGGTGCAATTCCCCGTCCGCCCCGATCACAGTGGTTTCCGTGTTGAGCAGGGAGTCGATCCGCACCCACCCATCAACTGTGGCCACTAACGTATCACCCGTTACGCACGGGTTTGACGCATTGATCCGGCCATCGTTCGGGCAGGTGTGCCATTCGTTGATGGTGGTATCGAACTGCACACCGGGGTCGGCGCAGCCCCAGGCCGCGTAGGAAATCTGATCCCACAACTCACGGGCTTTCAGGGTCTTGTGCGGTTTCGGGTCGCGGTTCTGAGAACGGGCTTTCTCCAGTTCCGTGCGCCAATACAGGTGCCACGGGCCATCGGATTCCACCGCTTTCATGAAGTCGGATGTAACCCGCACGGAGTTGTTACTATTCTGCCCGGAGACGGTGTAATAAGCCTTCGATGTCCAGTCGGTATCATATTCCTCGAATTCCAGATGTGTCCAACCTTGTTTGGCGAGTTGCATGACCCGCGCAATATAGTTTTCGGGCACCAATACGGCCCGTGCCGCGAGTACCGCTTTGCGGAGTTCCGCGTTCTGAGTGGGGTTGTAGCGTTCCGCGGGGTTTGCGTGCGCGTGAATCGCCTTCAGGACCGCATTCAGATGCTTGTTCAGCAACCGGGAACCGCTGACGAGCGCGGCCACTTTCTGTTCTTCGACGACTTTCCAGTTGATGAATTCTTCAATATCCGGGTGATCCAGATCGAGAACAACCATCTTGGCGGCGCGGCGTGTGGTGCCGCCCGACTTGATCGCTCCCGCCGCCCGGTCGCCGATCTTGAGGAAGGACATCAACCCCGACGATTTCCCACCCCCGGAAAGTGGTTCCCCATCCCCCCGCAACGCGGAGAAGTTCGAGCCGGTCCCCGAGCCATATTTGAAGATGCGTGCTTCCCGCACCCACAAATCCATGATCCCACCATCGTTCACCAGATCGTCCGCAACGCTCTGAATGAAGCAATTATGCACAACAACATTGTTCGTCAGGAAATCATGGCTTTCGGTTTCGATGTCGTAAACATCCATCTCACCGACATATTCGATGGCATCGATCACTTCACCCCGCAGCCGAGCCACCGATCGCCCCGGCATGTTCAACGCGGAAACCAGTTTTTCCTGCTTGTCCGGTGAAACGAACCCCACCCATTCCGCGAATTTTTCCTTCTCGCTTTTCCAGGCGATGACAACCTGATAGTAATCCTGCCGATCTTCGCGGCTGTCGTTGCACAGTTGAACTCGATTGTAGATTCCCAGATTGTGTAGTAATTGCGACACGCCCACGGCCAATTTGGGAGAGATGGTGCCGAAAACGATGTCGCTGGTTTGCCGTTCTGGTCGAATCCGCACGCATCCATCAGCCTGGAAGATCGCCCGGAGATACGCCGTCACGACGGCATGGCCACCCGTTTGAACGGCTGCCGGAACCTGCATGTCGAGTCGGCGATCCAGCAACCCGTACCGTTCTACGAAGGGACGGAGGCTCTCGCCGTAGAGTCGCAAGCGTCGGATGTCGAGGTGCGGATCCTGTGCTGACGCGGTACGTTCGTGACTGTGGTTGCCAGGGAACACTTGCCCCACCAATGCGGACACAAACGCACGTTCCCCAGCATTGCCAGTCATGGCTTCAATCGTGAGACTGCGATTCGTGCCGTGATCGTAGCGGCCGACAAATCCATCCGCCTGGAGCCATCCGGCCAGTGCGGCTTCGGCCGTTCGATGTTCTTCACTGTCGGTGTGGATTTCTGTATCGGTACGCTGGGTGAGCCGCATACCGGGGCGTAACTCTCCCACTTCCACCCATTTCCGGGGGGTCTTGTGCCCGTCGCTGGCCAAAACCAGGTGATCGGCCGTGGCCTCGATGGAGTTGCCATTCGCCAATCGGACCCGATAAACCGCTTTCACGCCATTGTGCTTGACCGCGATCACGCGGGTAACGCCCGCCTGATCGTACACAGGCAATCCGACCATATTCCGTTCGACGATTTCCCCAATCGGCAACGGCCCAGCTGGTGTCGTCACAAGGGCATGGTACGGCAGACACGCGTGGGGTTGCGGTCGTTCGTACGCACTTGCGGACAACCTCACTTGATGATCGTTCGGGTCAACGTAATAGTGCCCCTGAGCAGGGCCAGCGATGCCGTAGGCCCAGAAGAGGCCCGTGTTGAACCATTGCGGACTGTTCGGCGCGGCCATCTGCGCGGCCAGCATGTAACACGTTTCGTCGAAGAACGCCGCTGCGTCGGTTTCGGAGTCAAAATAACCACCTTGCCAACCCCAATACGTCCAGCACCCGGCGAGGCGACGGAACACTTGGCGGCTATCGGTTTCGGCATCGGTCGGCGTGTGAGGACTTGCCGCGACACTGCGTTGCAGCCAGGCTGGCACCCCTTCTTCCGCCACCCGCACCGTTTCGACGGGCACCCCTGCCTTGCGGAAATACTTCTGCGCAAGAATATCCACCGCGACCTGCGACCACCCTTCGGGCACCATGATGTTCGTCATCTCGAACACCACAGTTCCGTTCGGATTCACGATCCGAGAAGCTCGGGGGGTGAAAGTCAGCCCGCTGAAGGCATCCGAACCTTCGCGGGTAAAGCGGCGGTGGATCTGCATTGTACTGCTCAAAGATTATCAATTATTGTCAGGCAATAATCTTCATCGCCACTTCACGCCCGACAAATGAACCTCATGTTCCCGTATCGCCCACTTGCGAGTTCCAGACGATGTCAGTTGCCGAGTTTAACGATTGTCGGTACACACAGTAACGATCCCGGTATCGCGGCAATGCAGTGAACGATTGTTCTATAAGCCTAGCAGATCCCACGGGTCGTCTCCAGCCGAATTCGTTCCTGAAGACACGGCGAGCGAGCCAGCATACCTGTACTGATGATTGTGCGTAGCCGTAGCCCCGCGCGGGTCGTGTCATGGTTCTGACTGGCCGTAACCCTTTGGCATGGCGCAGCATGAATGAATGAGGCATCTTTCCACAAGCACTTTGTCAACCCGTCACGATGCGGAAATCCTTGCGAGCTGCTGTACCAATGAATGCGAGGGAAACTGGTAACAGGCTGCGTGCGACCGCGTGGCTCGCCACCACACGACGCATCAGCTCATGGCCGTCACGAATTCGGAAAGGAATTCTTCTTCCCCGCGATTTCCGGGGGTGGCGGCGCGGCCGGTGAGCGTTCCCCACGGATCAACGCCACGGCAGCCACGACTAACAAGAAAGCAATTCCGCTTCTCCAGGTGGGTATTTCCCCGAAATACAACCATGCGAACACGGCGAACACACCCAACGAGATCACCTCTTGAATGATCTTCAACTGTGTAGCCGAGAAGTGGCCGTATCCGAGCCGGTTCGCGGGCACCTGCAAGGCGTACTCTGGCAATGCGATGAACCAACTCAGAACGATGACGAGGAAAAGAGGTTTGTCTTGGAATTTCAAATGGCCGTACCAAGCCATTGTCATAAATGCGTTCGATGCGATCAGGAGCAGAATCGTGTACATAACCCGTTCCGGGAAGTCATTTCCGATGGTAGTTCCGACCGATTCGAGACAATCGCCCGTTGACGAAGGTGGTTCTCGAACCCATTCGGGAGAAGGGTATCGCCCAGCGATTCTGCACGCGGTCCCCCCAGCCGCCTGTGTCAGCGTTCCGGCGGTTCCGCGGGCAACCAGCCCTGACCTTCCGTGCGAAGGATGGTCGCCATGGCCTGAATCCAATCTGGATGATCGTTCAGACAGGGGATTGCCCGGAGTTGCTCGCCGCCCGCGTGCTGGAAGACTTCGCGGGATTCGTTGCCGATCTCATCCAGCGTTTCCAGGCAATCGACCGTGAACCCCGGTAGCGCCACGGCCACTTTCTTCACGCCGCGTTTCGCCAATCCCGTCAAAACATCGTCCGTGTACGGTTGCAACCATGGATCGCGGCCGAATCGGGATTGATACGTTGTCGTCCATTGCTCGCGGGGGAACGGCAATCGCTCGGCCAACCCCTGCATCGTGCCAGCAACCTGCTGTGGGTACGGATCGCCACGCTCGACATATTTGACGGGAATGCCGTGGAAGCTGATGACCAGATGTTCGGGTTGCCAATCCAGGCGGGCGAGGTCATCCCGGATCGTTGCCGCGACAGCATCGAGGTACGCGGGGTGATCGTAGTACGGCGGCACGATGCGAATGGCTGGGATGTGACGCAGTTTGTGCAAGGCTGCGAACAGGCAATCCATCGCGCTGGCGGTCGTGGTCGCTGAATACTGCGGAAACATGGGGAACACGATGATCCGATCCACTCCCTCGGCGAGCATCGTTTGGATGGTCTGCGCCACCGGCGGGTTGCCGATCATCATGCCGAATCGAACGGGGGTATTGGGGAACTGCTGTTGGAGAAGTTCGGTTTGTCGGCGGGTGTAGTGCAGTAAGGGGGAACCCGTTTCCGCGTTCCAGATGCGAGCGTACTTAGCGGCGGAAGCCGCGGGCCGCGTGCGCAAAATGTAGCCATACAGCAACGGCCACCAGATCCACTTCGGCACTTCGATCACACGGGGATCGGAGAGGAACTGCCGTAGGTACGGTCGCAAAGCGGTAGCCGTCGGGGCATCAGGCGTGCCGAGCTGAACAATCAGAATGCCGGTCATGGAATATGTCCGTGAGGAGAGAGAACGAACCGTATCCGTAACGAACCGCCCCTGGTGACGGTCGGTATCCACTGTTCGACCCGCACCTCAGCATGGAACAGCATCACCAGTCGGCCGGCACCGGGATGCCATAACGGACTGGGACACCGGCATCGACCAGTTGCCTGGGCTATTTCTTACATCCCGGACCTTCACGCGGATCATGTTTTTCCGTGATGTGGGCTTCCCCACCCGCGGCTTTCAATTCCGCCGATTTGTCCGCGTTGATTTGAATGTACTGGGTCCACTGTCCCGGTACATTCGTTTCCGCGTAAATGGCTTCGACGGGACACTCTGGCACACAGGCTTCGCAGTCGATGCAGTCCTGTGGGTCAATGTAGAGCATCAGTTCGTCTTGGTAGAAGCATTCCACCGGGCAGACGACGCAGCAGTCAGTATACTTGCAGTCGTTGCAGTTGGCCGTGACGACGTGAGGCATCGCTCGCAATTCCTCCGATATGGGGCTCCTCGATGGCCCCGATTTTGCCCTAACCCCGCGATTCGGCGAAAACTCCGCGCAAAGGGGGCATTCCCACGAATTACAAATCTCGCAGCAGAAGTCAAGTTCCGCAGTTCCGAATATCCATTCCGCGGTCAAATCTCTGGGATTTCGCCGCGGATGTTCTCATACCCCACCGGGCCATCCCGTTCCCCGAATGATGGTTTCCCGTTCCGCACCGGGGGCATCCGCATCCCCTTCCACGAGAGTTTCCCCGGTGTGCATGATGATCCGTTCCGCCATGCTGCTCCCGCGATCCCGTCGATTCTGATACACGAACCCAGTGAGGCTGTCCAATTTTGAGAAGGAGGAACGGAACCGGAGAGGAACACAACCGGGGACTGTCGTCCCCGGTTGTCCGATAAACGGAGATCTTGAGACACCCACATCGGGTTTGTGTATGAGGTATCGAATGCGATGGATTGTCCAAGATCGAAGGATTTCGCGGGAAGGGGGCACTTTCGGAATCTTTGCGGCCGCTTGGCGGATCGTTTACACTGCATCTCCACGCGGAGTGCGATCTCGCAATGTGTTTCTTTTTCACACGATCGGGGAGTAATGGTTATGAAGGGTTGGAAACTCGCCGTGGCCGGAGGCATGGTGGTCGGGGTGGTGAATATCGGGTTGGCTCTCCAGTCGCGTGAGTACAAAAGCGGTATCATCTGGCCGGAGCCAGCGATTGTCACACCGGGAACCACCCCCGCCGATCCCCCATCCGACGCGGTAGTGCTGTTCGATGGCAAGTCGCTCTCGCAGTGGCAGAACGGCGAGAATTGGGAGATCAAGAACGGCTACGCCATCGCTCGTAAGTCCGGCATCAGCACCAAAGACAGTTTTGGGAATTGTCAGTTACACCTGGAATTCGCCTCACCGTCCGAGGTTAAGGGCACTGGGCAAGGGCGGGGAAACAGTGGGATCTACTTCATGGGTAAGTACGAAGTCCAGATCCTAGATTCTTACAACAACAAGACTTACTTTGATGGCCAGTGTGCGTCCATTTACAAGCAGACACCACCGCTGGTGAATGCGTGCCGCAAGCCGGGAGAATGGCAAACTTACGACATCATTTTCGAGGCACCGCAATTCGGCAAGGAGGGGAAAGTCGAGAAACCCGCGTATCTGACGGTGTTCCAGAACGGTGTGTTAGTTCAAAATCACTTCGCATTACGGGGTGGCACCTATTTCGATCGCCCAGCCGCGTACAGCCCCCACGCGGAGCGATTGCCGATCAGTATTCAGTATCACGGCAACCCGGTGCAGTTCCGAAACATCTGGCTCCGCGAAATCCCGCCGATCGTGGGAAAGAAGCCGGAATAAGCCACTCCAAGAGGGTGTGAACGGTGGCTGGGGTGTCCCATGCTACCCACCGCTGACCGCGGAGCCCATCTTGAACACGGGGAGCAGCAGTCCCGCGACGACCAGCAGCGTGACGGCGGCCATCACCAGCAGCATCACGGGTTCCAGCAGCTTCACCATCAGTTCGAGTTCCCGAGCGGTGCGTTTTTCCAGGCCATCGGCAATGTCGATCAGCACTTTTTCCAGGCTGTTCGACTCCTCGGCAATGGCGATCATCTCGACGATGTCCGAAGGGAAGTACCCACACTTGCGGAGCGGTTCCGCAAGTGTCTGCCCGGCGGTGACGTTCTCCGCGGATTTCTCAATCGCCTCAGACAGCACCCGGTTTCCGGTGGAATCCTTGGCGATGCCAAGCGCCCGGAGGATCGGGATGCCGTTGTGGAGCATGGTGCCCAGAATCCGGGTGAACCGCGACAACGACAGAGCCAAATAAATTTTTCCGAAGACTGGCATTTTGAGGCGTTTCCGATCCGCCCAAGTGCGTCCCCCCCGGCGGGTCCAGCGGATGAACGCCACCATCCCCGCGAAGACACCCAGCACCGTGAAGATTCCGAGAGCCGATTGCAGGAAGTGACTGAACCCCATGAGCGCCCAGGTCAGATCCGGGAGTTCGCCTTTCTCCGCGAGTTTGGCGAAGATCGGCTCGAAACGCGGGACGAAGAAGATCACCAGGATGTTCAGCACGACGAACCCAGCAATGGCCAGGAACACCGGATACGCCAGAGCGCCGATGACTTTGGCCTTCATGTCCTCCTGATGCTCGACGAATACAGCAATGCGTTTCAGCACATCTTCGAGAAAACCGCCTTCCTGCCCAGCTCGTACCATGCTGACGGCCAGTTCGTTAAACACACGGGGATGGCTGCCCATGGCCTGCGCGAGTCCGGTTCCATCGGCCACCTTGGCCTTGATGTCACGCAGGACCGCCTGTAGGGTCGGGTTCGTGGATTGCCTTTCGAGGATGTCGAGCGCGCGGAGCAACGGCACGCCGGAATGGAGCAGATCCGCCAACTGCGAATACAGCGTGGCGAGGTGACGGCCTTTGACGCTCTTGCCCCACCCCGAAGGCGCGGCCTGATTCTTGGCCATGGCAATGCGCAGCGGGAACAACCCCTTCCCATCCAGTACGAGTGTGGCTTCTCGCTCGCTGGTGGCCGTCACGGTCCCCGTGGTCTTCTGACCCAGAGAGGTCATCGCTTCGTAGGTGAAGTCTGGCATCTTGGTTTATAGCCCATGGTCCATTGTCAATTGCTCATTGTCAATTGTTCATTGGATGCGGTCCATAGTTCATGGGGGGAAGCCACAATCTCGATTCCTGCTTGTACAAGGGACCGTGGACGATGGACCTTGGACTAACTGATATCACCCGCGGTCACGCGGCCGACTTCGTCGAGGGTGGTGGTGCCGTTGAGCACCTTGCGCCAGCCGTCTTGACGGAGAGTAATCATCCCCGCTTTCAGGGCTTCCAGGCGAATCACCCCGGCGTTGACCCGTTGCACGATCAGATCTTTGATGACATCGTTGTTGACCATCAGTTCATGAATGCCCGTTCGGCCCCGATACCCGCCTTGCCGACAGGCTCGGCAACCGGCTCCGCGCCACAAGGTGTTCGTGTGCTCGGCTGCTCCCATCATCTCCACCATCGCTTGCTGCAACTGCACGTCAGCAGCGGGTTTGGGCCCGTGCTTCTTCATCGGGAAGTCGAGCGGCAATTCGTCATCCTCTGGGACGAATGCCGTCTTGCAGTCTGGGCAGATGGTCCGCACGAGCCGTTGCGCCATCACCCCTTCCACTGTGGATGACACCAGAAACGGTTCGACCCCCATGTCGATCATCCGGGTGAAGGCACTCGGAGCATCGTTGGTGTGCAAGGTGCTGAAAACCATGTGCCCCGTGAGCGAGGCTTGAATCGCCATCTCGGCGGTTTCCAGGTCGCGGATTTCGCCAACGAGGATGACATCCGGGTCGTGCCGCAAGATCGACCGTAACGCAGCGGCGAAGGTCAGGCCGATCTTGGCGTGCGTCTGAATCTGACTGATGCCCGGTTGCTGATATTCTACCGGATCTTCCACCGTAATGATCTTCGTGGCTTCGTCCTTGATCTCGTTGAGGGCCGAATACAACGTGGTCGATTTCCCGGACCCGGTCGGACCAGTGACGAGGACGATGCCGTGCGGGCGGTCGATCAGTTGTTTGAAGGTGCCATAAATGTCGGGCAGCATCCCACAGTTCTTCAAGTCGAAGGCCATGCGTCCTTTGTCGAGCAGACGCATGACGATTCCTTCGCCGAACACCATCGGGATGATCGAGACACGCACGTCGATTTCCCGGCCGCCCACTTTCATCTTGATTCGGCCATCCTGCGGCAACCGCTTCTCGGCGATGTTGAGCCGAGCCATGATCTTCAAACGGCTGATGATCGCGTTCTGAAAGCGGTTGATTTCTGGTGGCAGGTTCTGGTTCTGGAGCAGACCATCAATGCGGTAACGAATCTTCAAACCGACTTCGCCCGGTTCGATGTGAATGTCCGAGGCCCGTTCATTCGCGGCTTCCACGAGAATCTGATTCACGAGCCGAACAACCGAGGCTTCCTGGGCTTGCTTGGCGAGTTCGCTATCATCGGCTTCGATGTCTTCGAGTAGTTCAATTTCCCCTTGATCTTTGGCTTCCTCGGCCAAAGCGGCGACGGTGTCCCCCCCGACACCGAAGTGAGCCTTGATGAGCTGAGCGATTTCTCGCACGGGAGCCAGCACGGGTTGAACATGCAAGCCCGTGAGTGTTTGCAGTTCTTCGAGGGCGTAAGCGTCGTAGGGGTCGCCGGTGGCCACGATCAGGGTGCCGTTGTTCCGCGCCACGGGCATGAGGTTTTTGCGGTGGATCAGCTTCTGCGGCATCGCGGTCAGCACAGCGGGTTCAATCTTCGCTTGCGTCAGATCGACGAGTTCCAGGCCGAATTCCTCAGCCAGGACGGGAAGCAGCTTTTCTTCTCGTACGAAGCCTTTGCCGATGAGCACCAGATGCGGAGCCGTCCCCGCGGCGGCGGCGAGCGCTTCCGTCGCTCGTCCCCGATCGGCGTCCGAGAGTAGACCATGACGGGTGAGTGTGGCGAGCAGGTCCATTCCGGCGTGCAACTCAGGTGGGGTGCGGGATGCGGGGCGGTTGGAGAGTCCGTGCGGGCGCGGCTCCCCTCAGTCTATTGTGCCGATTCACGGGCCGAAACCGCCGGGGAATCTCCGCGCCGGGGTGGAAGGATTCTCGAATGCGTCCGTTACAGTGCGTGCAACTCATTCGACCCACAGGAGCGATACCAGGCATCGTCAGACAGCACGGCAGAGTTCGGAGTCGGACGGATTCGCTCGCCTGGAATGTCAGCGGGCACCGATGCCATCAGGAGGAAGGTCAGGAAGGCTCCATTCGTACCGGGAGGAACCCCATGCATCGTCGTTTCTGGTCCATGACTCTGTTGATGTTGGCGTTGCTGTTGTTACCAATCGGCGTAGCTTCGGCGCAGTATCCCGCACCCACACCGATTCGACCGAACGCGGGGTTTACGATGGTTCCTGCCGGAGCGGCCCAGCAAGCGAGCGTGTTACCGCCCGCTCCGCCGATTTCCACGGGGGTGCATCCGCATTGGGGGCCAACCTGGACGAATACAGGCGCTGGGGCGATTCCCGCTGTAGCAGGGATGCAGCAACCGAAGTACGGCTGGGATGCCTACCCGTATCCCGGCAAGGATGGCCGCTACTTTGGCTTGCACCAGGGTTGCGCGAACCCGTTGACTTGTGGTAATTTCTGGTCGGACAAGACCTTTATCTTCGGTTCCTGTCGACAGTATTTCGGTCACGGTCGCGGTTGTGGCGGTTGGCTACGCGGTCCTACGGGAACGACGGTGGCAAGTGACGGCGTTCCCGTGGAAGCTACCACCAGTGCGGATTGCCCCAGTTGCAGTAAAAGCTACTGGAGCAAGTGAGAGTCTCAGCGTTTGCGGGCAAACGGGTTATCGGGCCGCGGCGATCGCGTTGAGCGTGAGGACGACGAGGAAGAGGAACGCGATTCCGTCGTCACCCCTTCACCCAACGCCGCCAGATGTTCATCGAGTTTCTTCTGACTCGCGGAGATCCGTTCACCCCGCAGCCATTCTTCGGCAGTAATCAGACCATCACCGTTCAAATCCAGTTTGAGGAACTCATCAGTCGGTTTGTCCCCTTTCCGCCATTCGTACAGCGCCACCTGACCATCTTTGTCGATGTCAAGTTCCTGAAACCATTCCGGCAGATTGTCTGGGAGTTTGCCATAACGAATGGCCACAGCCCGTTCCGCCGGTTTGACCTCGGCTGGGGCACTTTCGCGGCGATCACGGGAATCGCGGGAATCGCGATCACGATTAAATCGACTATAATCAAAACCCCCAGGAGGGCCGCCGAACCCCCCAGGTGGGCCACCGAAACCACCGGGAGGACCGTTGAAACCCCCAGGAGGGCCACCGAAGTTCCCCGGCATCGGGCTGGTCGTGCTACCGGGTGAGAAACTCGGGGAGGGCATACTCGACGAGTCGCCATTCCGACTGGCCCTCATCGCACTAAAACTACTCATCCGCTGGGTGATGTAGCCCTTGTATTCGTTGAAGTCGAGCCCGCCGTCACCGTTGGTATCCGCAGACTTGAAGTTGGGCTTAGTCCGATCGGAAGCCTCGTCGTAGCTGATCTTTCCATCTCCGTTTCGATCATATTCCGCAAATCGGCGTTGCATGTCTTCATCGGACATACTGAAGCCCCGGCCCCGAAACCCTCCGCGTCCCGAGTCGCCACCAAATGAACCACCGAACCCCGGTGGCTGAGCCGATGCGTAACACGCTCCGAAGCCGAGCATGGCCACCGCGAACAGGCTCGGATGCGACCACGATGCCATGCTTGCTCCTCCCCAGCGTGTGCATTTCCGTATTTTAACGCGATCCTCTATCGGATAACACACCATCACGCGGGGTTGTTACATCTCGATCCATTTTTGAGATTTTCTGGAGATTTCCTCACCGCGATTCCGATACAGTCGATACGATCCCTCCCATTGCGGATGCGGTCCGGTTGGAATGCCAGTCGTGAGGCAGCGCCATGAAGAAGTTTCTCTTGTGTCGAGTCATCTGGATTTTCGTCGTGGCCACGGGGTTGAGCGGCCCACTCACGGCGCAGACAACCGGCGGGACCGCGGGAGGAACAACTGGCGGAACCGCGGGGGGAACAACCGGCGGAACCGCAGGGGGAGCGGGAAACAACTCGAACACCTCACTGGCCACGATGACCACGGCGATCATCTCGGCTCCCTCCACCACGCAGACGACGACGAGCGGAGTCAATGCGTCGAATTTCCTCGGCCCCACGTTTGCCAACCCGTACTATCAAGGGCGTTCTGGGTCGCAACTCACCGATGCGCCGGGAGGGTTCGGAGTCCCTCTTTATAACAGCACCGGCACGGCTGGCGGCGCGCGAGGAACCACGACCACGGGTGCCACGGGCGGTTTTGGCGGCACCACGACCGCAGCGCGCGGCGGCACCACGACACTCGGCGGTACGGTGGGGTTAGGAGGCACCGCCGCAGGCGGGTTCGGGGGAAACGGTGGGGCCGGTCGCACCGGCGGGCCAACCGGGTTCGGCGGCATCGGCGGCACTTCCGGCACAGCGGGCCGGTCGCAGGGCACGAATCGGAGTAGCGGTGTTGTCATTCCGTTGCAGCGGCCAATTGCCTATCAGGCGGTCTTGAAGTTTCCGGCACCACCCACGCCCCCCTCAGCGGTGATGCAGGCGAATCTGCAAGCGATGCTCGCCCGCACACCGTTTCTGACCAATGCCGGGCAGGTACGGGTGTTAGCGGAAGGGAAACAGGTCATTTTGCAAGGCACCGTCTCGGACAGTGACGAAGCCCGACTCATAGAGGGGATGGTCCGCATGACCCCCGGCGTTTCCTCCGTGCGGAATGAACTCACGGTACGATAATTCGCGGAATGAAGGATTCAACCCATTTCGGAATCCGCGTGCGGCGGAGAATACCAATGCGGGTGACAGCCTGCCTGCCAACCGCGGAAGGCGAGGCCCGCTTGGCGGAGTTCTTCCGCGAGTGGGCCGCCATTCGGTTGCGTGGAGATCACGAGGCGCGAACCGCGTAGCCGCCGCAGTCGTTCCACTGGGCACGTTGCGCGTTCCGGTTGGGGTTGCAGGCGAGCCAGTGCCGCGAAGGCTTGTCGGACAAACGCACGATTGGCGGGACCAGTTTGCCAGGGTTGTGTACCACCCGGAACGATCAGGGTGATTTCGTTACTTTCCTCTCCCAGTGCCCAGGCCCAGCCGATGCTCATGGCCAGTTCCAGCATATGTTCAAATGCTAGCGCGGATTCGGCTTCAGAAATCGCGGGATTCACACTCGGATCCACGATCACGACGAGATGCGCACTTTCGTACTGATCGTACTCCCGCACGACAATCGCACCCCGGCGAGCGGTGGATTTCCAGTGAACATCCCGCAAACTGTCACCCGCACGATACGGGCGGACCCCACGCACTTCACCGGAACCCAGGGACAAACGCCGTGACGGTCGCCGAATCGCATCTTCGCCATCGCCACGGGCTAACCAGTGCCGAAAATCCGCAAGATGCACCTGGCCAACGCGGGGTAAAATCACGAGTTCTTCCGACGTACCGAAATCGCGTGTCCAGCGGATCAGACCAAACGGGTAATCACATTCCCCTTGCAAGGGTGGCAGAAGGTAAACCCCGCGTCCGGGTGTCGCAATGGTGTTCGTGAGAACATGATGCCCCCCCAGTGGGAACTCCGTAACGAACCAGCGTAGCGATTGGTCCAGCAGTTTCGCCACGACGGTCACGGTGGTGAGTGCCGTTCCCACATGATCCAGTTCCACGGTGATCGGCAAACGCTGATGCCCAAACCCGGCCAGGAGAGGTTGGCGGTGGAGTGCCATCGCGCGGATGCCCCGCCAAGCCAGTAGGCTATTCCATGCCAACAGGGCCAACATTACATACCCGATCAGCAGCAACAGATTGATGACTTTGAACCAACCGATAATCACGAGAACAAGCGAGACGCTGAGCCAAACCACCGCATAGCGTGTGATGATAAGCGTCGATTTTGTGTGAGTGGATTTCATCCGCGAACCCCAGTAGGGGGGAGATCACACGAGCGCAGGAACTTTGTGCAGAATGTCATCCACCAAGGTATCCGCGTCGTGGTGTTGCCCTTGATCCCAACCCCGCGTGATGAGACGGTGTGTCAGCACGGGATGAGCCAAGGCCTTGACATCATCGGGTGTCACATAGTCGCGGCCATCGGTGAGTGCGGCCGCCTGTGCAGCCCGGTAATAGGCTAACGCGGCACGGGTGCTGGCTCCCAAAACAATCTGCGGATGTTGACGGCTGGCTTCGACAATCGCCAACAGATAATCCGTGAGCGATTCTTCGACCCGCACCGCCCGAGCCGCCGCCTGAACAGCCAGCACATCCTCAGGTGTCAGCACGGAGGCCAGTTGGTCAATCGGCTCTCCCACACGGTGCTGCGTCAGAATCGCCCGCTCGGCCGCCCGGTTCGGATAACCCACTTTCACACGCAGAAGAAACCGATCCAGCTGGCTTTCCGGCAACGGATAGGTGCCTTCAAATTCATAGGGGTTCTGTGTGGCCAGCACCAGGTACGGTGGGCCGAGTGGCCGGGTCACGCCATCGACTGTGACCTGTCGTTCGCTCATGGCTTCGAGCAACGCGGACTGGGTGCGCAGTGTGGCGCGATTGATTTCATCGGCCAACAACACCTGGGTAAAGACCGGACCCGGTTGAAAAGTGAACGTCCCCCGATCCTGCTGAAAGACGCTGGTGCCGGTGAGGTCGCCCGGCAAGAGATCGGGCGTGAACTGGATACGTTGAAAGCCACACCCGAGGCTTTTGGCAATCGCCTTCCCGAGGAGTGTCTTGCCGACACCGGGGACATCTTCCAGCAGGAGGTGTCCATCCGCGACGAGGGCAATCACGGCCAACCGAATCACGTCGGGTTTTCCGAGGAATACACTTGCGATATTCTCACGCAATCGCAATAAGACGGTCTGGATTTCTGTTGAATTTTGGGGTGGGGTGGGTGTTCGGGTCAAGGGAAGACTCGGACTCACGTTCGGCAAGTGGCTCATTGGCCGCCATGTTGCCGGGAATTTAGGAAGAAGCCGGTTCTGGAACAGGCCCGGCAGTCGGATACACACCCGTTGTACGAAGTCATAACAAACTGTCCGCAGGAAGCCATCTCGGACAGGAAAAACCTAATGGATACTCAACAACTGTCTGTGCGGATTCGCTGCCACCGCGATCAGAGGAACCCGGTGGAACAGATCGATTCTCCGTATCTCTGTTAGGCACGGAAGGCATCACACAATGGGAGAGTGCGAGGGTGAACCAGATATTTGAGGACCGCATGGAGGCGTGAAAAAATTTTGCGAGATCGGTACACTTCGCCGTCCGCTATAATCGAGCATGTAGACTGTGATTTGGTGGAGAGGTTTTATGCGCTCGTTGATTCCCACATCCGCGGCCAATTCTCGGTCGTTGATGGTGGCTGTTGTGTTGGGCACCGCGTTGACCGCTGGGGGGAACAAAACGGCCTCGGCCGCCGCCGCCGCGACACGCACAACCCGCATGGCCACGGAGCAGGAACTTCCCCCAGTCGTCCTCGACGAACTCACCCGCTACTGCCAGGCGTGCTGGCGCAATGCCCGCGTGCCGTTTGACCAATGGGAAGACTGCACCCAACAAGTCCTCACCCGACTTCTGGAACGGGTTCCGATCGGCAACTGGTCGATCATGCTCCGTTCCGATGACGAGGATTCCCCCAATCGACGGGAACTGTTTCGAGCCATTGATGCGACGAAGAAACGCAGTCAACGTGCCCGCAAACTGCAACCCCTCATCCCGGAGATCCGCGATAGCCGAGCCAGCCAACAATATGGCCTTCAAGAACAGCGGGAAGCCGTCGAACAGGCTTCCGAGCGGGTTCTCAGCCCCCGACAACAGCGGATCGTGGAACTCAGCGCCGATGGCTGGGCCGTTCAGGAAATCGCTACGGAACTCAACTCGACCGCGGAACGAGTCAGCGACGAGAAGTACAAGGCCATTCGCAAGTTGCGGAGTTACTTCGGCGTGTGAACTTCGCCCGCTCCGCTGTGAATGAGTTGATCCAGAACCCCTTCGGCCCGGCCACTATCCACGGATTGCCGGGCCTGTTCGATTCCCTGTTGCAGAGAATCCACCTTTCCCGCGGTCAGCAAAGTCGCCGCCGCGTTGATGAGAACCAGCGCGCGAGCCGGAATCGTTTTTCCTGACAGAACTTCTCGAATGATGCGCGCACTGTCTGCCGGGCTTTCCGCCCGCACCGCAGTGAGCGGCACTTCCGGCAAGCCAAATGTCGTATGGTCCCACTCTTCCGCACGGAATTCTTCACCTTCCACCACCCGAATCTGGCTCGGGGCCGATAAACTCACCTCATCCAGACCATCCCGACTACAGACCAGAATGGCCCGATGGACTCCCAATCGTGCCAAGGCACCCGCCAATGGGTCGAGTAATTCCGGCTTACCCACCCCTAGCAACTGATACTCCGCCGATGCCGGATTCGACAACGGCCCCAACAAATTGAAAATCGTGCGAACGCCCAATTGCCTCCGAAACTTGGCCACATGGGCCATGCCCTGATGGAAGTGCGGAGCGAAGCAGAACGCAAACCCGATTCGCTCCAGGCAAAGTTGCGCCCAAGCGGGGCCGCTCTCGATCGGCACGCCCAGTTCGCGCAGCACATCGGCACTGCCGGAACGACTGCTGACGGCTCGGTTCCCATGCTTGACCACAGGCAAACCCGCTCCGGCACAGACTAGAGCTGCTGCCGTACTAATGTTGAAGGTGCCGCTCTCGTCACCCCCCGTGCCGCAAGTATCGACTACGGGGCCGGATACGGGAACCAGACGAATCATCTGCTCTCGCAAAGCCAATGCAGCCGCGGCGATCTCTTCCGCGGTTTCACCCTTCATCCGCAACGCCGTGACAAAGGCGACCGCCAAGGTGTCCTCGACCCGGCCACTAATCAAATCGCGGAACGCTTCCGTAACGCGACCGGATTCCAGATCCTGCTTGGCCAGGAGGTTCTGAAACAGCGCGGTAAACCAAGCCGGGCGGGGTAATTCCACGGTTGCTCCCAAAGCTGACGAAGAAAACGATGTCGCTCCTATATCAATACCGCCCCACCGGGTAAATCGGCAAATTTCTCTCGTTGCAACGTGTACACATGTCGAATATAACTAGATACATCAATGAACAACTGTGTTTTTACGGGAGGTTCCCATGCCCAGCGACACGATGACGACCTTGACACCGAAACAACAACAAATCTTCGAGTTCATCCGTAACTACATCGAGGAAAATGGCTACCCGCCTGCAATCCGCGACATCGGCAACGCCTTTGAAATCGTCTCGCCAAACGGGGTGATGTGCCATCTGCGTGCCCTGCAAAAGAAGGGGTTCATCCATCGTGACGAGAAATCGCAGACCAACAATCGCGGTGGTCGGGCGCGGGCCATCACGATTCCCGGTGTCTCCGCTGGCGGATTCAGCTTGCCACTACTCGGCAAAGTCGCCGCGGGCACGGCCATCGAAGCGATGGAACAGAACGACCGACTCGAACTCAAAGACCTGTTCGGAGCCGATAACCTCTACGCGCTCCAGGTTCGCGGCACGTCCATGATCGAAAGCCAGATCGCCGATGGGGACTATGTGGTCATCAAGCGACAGGAACACGCCGATAACGGGGAAAAAGTCGTGGCAATGATCGATCAGGCCATGACGCTCAAGAAGTTTTACAACAAGCACGGCCAAATCCGGCTCGAACCGTGCAACTGCACGATGGATCCGATCATTGTTGACCCCAGCCAGAACACTGTCAGCGTTCTCGGCGTGCTGGTCGGGGTCATTCGTCGCTGTTAATCCCCGCAGCGGCATTCGTGCGGTCACGGACGACCACGGACCCCGCACACTCACTGGCTCTGCGTCTGGCAACCGCCACGCGATTACCCGGCACCCAACAGGAGTGGCACTTTCTCCCGCAGGTGTTCGATTTCCTGGTGTGTCTCACCCAGGTACGCCAGCAAGCGGAGATCATCCCGACTGACGGTTCCCCCGCTAAACAGCCACGCCCGAACGCGGAATAACTTGTACAGCTTCACCAATTTGCGATCGGAGATGAAGATTTTATCTTCTCGAATCAGAGTCTTGACCAGACGCTGAAACTCTCGAAAAACATCCGCGGGGAAGAATAGATCACGGTCAGTCTGTTCGTTTCCTTGATTATCCATCTGGCGGCGACCGAATAAAAGTGTCAAATAGCGATTCGCCTTGATGATGTCATCCAGGTTGGCATGTCCTTCGGCCCACGGTTTTTGATTCAAACCGCGATACGCTTCCGCACGCAAACCATAGTCAATCAGTTCTGGGAAATAATCGTCCTGCACGGGGCGGCTTTGGACTTTCAGCACGAACCGATCTTTCAGAGCCGCCAGTTCTCCCTGTTCAGGGATTTCGTTCGTGGCGGCGAATAGCACCTTTAACGGCACCGGCTCGGGCTTCCCCTCCTGGTAGAACTTGCGTTCATTGATGATCGTCAGCAGGATGTTCAGAATCGCGGAGTTGGATTTGAAAATTTCATCAAGGAACACCAGTCGGGCAGTCGGCAACTTCCCTTCTTTCTTGCGGACATAGCGGCCATCGCGGAGTTCCTTGATGTCGATGGCTCCGATGATCTCACTCGGTTCGGTGAATCGCGTGAGCATATATTCAAAATAGTCGTCTTCGGATAGGCCGAGTGCGTCTTTGAATTTCAAGACTAGATCGGATTTGGCCGTCCCCGGTGGCCCGACCAGTAGTAACGGTTCCTGAGCCACGGCGGCCACGGTCATCAGGTCCAGGATTTCATCCTTGTTGACGAAAAATCGCTTCAGGGAATCCGTAAATAGGCGGAGTCGTCGGCGGATCACCTCCGCTTCGGCCTGGAGTTCCACGAGCGACATTTCCTCGGAATCGAGCTTCTGTGCCACCATCTCGAACCCACCAGAAGTGAACGAACCCATACCCATTACGGTACAATTCCCTTGCCGTGTGAGAACCCGGACCCGTGGGAATTTCCCGCCAGTTGTTCGGTGAGATCGCGGGTGATCCGGCGGCGAATCAGAAATTCTTCATCATCGAGCCAACGGCGCACGGCTGGCCCGAGTTCGAGATCATCTCCGATGACGGCATTTACCAGAGTATCCACCAGGATTAAAGGTTGCAGGGTGAAATAGCGGTTGGTTGCGCCACGGGGTTCGAGAGGATCGAGCCGCAAGATGAGTTCTTCCAGTCGGCCCAGGGCTATCGGTTGGGGCGCGTATCCCAGGGCCGCCGCGTACTGGAGGGCAAGTGCGGTGCGTTCCCGGAGCTTCGGCACCCCCAGGACGAACAACCGTTCGCGCGCCGCATCCAGGAGATGCGTGCCGACCGTATCGTTCCCCAAGACGAACCAACCCATCGCGGCGGACAGGGACTCGGGACTACCGAGCATGGCCGATTCCGAGAGTCGACGAATCGCAGGATGAAAAGACGGCACCAATCCGAACTTCCTGACAGCACGGAAAAAGTCGGATCCGACTTGCAGAATCGCTTGCCGTGCCATGAGCGGGTCTGCTGTATCGACCAGCAAATATTGCAGCAATTGCGTAAACGATTCTGGCTGATGGAATCGCAAGCACACTCGGGATGCCGAACGCAGAACCCGCGTGCAGTACCCTTGTAGACGCTCAGTGTGCGGCAGTTCCGTCGCGGGGCGACGCAGCCCATTTGGAGCCATTTTCAGTGTGGGGACCACCCCTGCCAG
>JAIXLE010000098.1 GCA_026931725.1 Bacteroidales bacterium | reverse complement strand
GCCCACAAACCGCGTTTTTCGCATTCTTCGTGTCCCCTCATGCCTCGGATTCCGCCACGATCGGTTCGACTACAAACAGCGAGCCGGGGCTGTCGAGAAACCATTCCCGATCCGATGGTTCCCGCAAGCGAACCTTGGAATCCCCCAGGTCAATCACATCTCCGGCTGAGAATGTTTCTTGCATCGTCTTCAGATAACCGAGCATCCCGGCGAAGAGTTGGAAGATACGGGCCGTTTCCGCGTGACTGGTCAGGTGATAGGCGAGATTCGGCAAACCGAGACGATGGTTGGCGAATGTCCGCACCCAGGGCCGCGTCGCATCGCCGACATCCATTTTCACGAAGCCACCCCAAAGATACGGAATCGGCAACCCCCGCAAGGTGGCGAGGCCGTCTTCCTCGTCGCCGGGAAGCAGGTCGTACCACGGCACCGCCGCACGGGCTTCTTCATTCAAGACCACGATGCCGCCAAATCGTGAGAGCGCCCCGGCCACAGCGGCCAACGCCACAAGCTGTTCAAGCGGGTCCGGGTGGGGGCCACCGTGAAACAGTAACACATGCGCCTGGTGACGGCGGGCATCGGCCTTCAATTCCGGTGGCAACAATCCGGGGCCAACGCAAGTCTCCACGGGGCCATACGGCATCGGTGCCGCAAAAGCGATCAATTTGAGTTGATGTTCCCCCCAACGGATCAGACCGATTACCGCGGCGGGTGGGCCATCCCCAGAGACGACCGTGGTCGCCAGTGGTGTACCAGCTACCCGATGCAGTTCCACGGTGGCTTCTCGCAGATCGGGATGGTAGCCCCGAATCACGGTCGCCACCGCGTCCGCGTGCAGTTCCGGCGGTTCGGCGAAGAGGATTTGCAGCCCTGCTGGCACCGTGGCCCCAGCGGCGGTCTGATGGAACTGCTTCAGGAAAGTCTCGGTCATGCGGGTTTCCGTTTTCGACATCTCGCGGGACCATGTTATCATACAGCCTTCGTAGCGGGCCTATCTCTCTTGTCACACCGGAATGTGAGGGTGCAGATGCTAGATCGTGGCAATTTGTCTCGCCGAGGGTTTTTGGAACGATCCCTGGCCGCGTCGGTAGCCGCCGGACTCCCCATTTGGTATGCGGAGGAACTGCACGCGGCCGACGTGGCGGCACGGGCCGTCAAGGCTTCTGGGGTGAATGGCAAGCTCAACTTCGGCTGGGTCGGCATTGGCAGCCCCGCGAGTCGGGCGCTCCAGGTTTACGGCAACAGCAAACGCAAAGGGAACAACGAACGGATCGCCCATGTCGCGGTGTGCGATGTGGATACCCGGCACGTCCAACGGGCACGCGATGTGCTAAAAAAAGACGGACACGATACCGAAGGCACTGGGGACTTCCGCCGATTGACCGATCGCAAGGATGTGGATGTCGTCGTCGTGGCCACGCCGGATCACTGGCACGCTCTGGTTGCCATCGACGCACTCCGCAAGGGGAAAGACGTTTATTGTGAAAAGCCGCTGACTTTGACGATCGCGGAAGCACTGGCCGTGCGAAAAGTCGCGGAAGAAACGGGCCGGGTCTTCCAGACCGGGAACCAGCAGCGTTCCGAGTACGGCGGCCGGTTCCGCCTCGCTACCGAAATCGTGCGAACGGGCCGACTCGGCAAGGTGAAAACGATCGAGTGTCGCATCGGCACCAACCCGACCAGTGGGCCGATTCCCGCCGTGAAACCGCCAAAAGAACTCAACTGGGATATGTGGCTCGGGCCAACCGCCCAGGTGCCATACCGGATCGACCCCACCGGGAAGAAGACGAACGGCCACTACGAGTTCCGCTGGTGGTACGAGTACAGCGGCGGCAAGATGACCGACTGGGGCGCACACCACCTGGACATCGCCCAGTGGATGCTCAACATGGACGGCAAGGGGCCGAAAGAAATCGAAGTCCTAGGGGACAAAACCGAAAAACCCTACTCCCAGAACGACGGTTATAATTGCCATCCGCGGTTCCAAGTGAAATACACCTACCCCCAGGGTACGGAAGTCCTGGCGATGGACGGACGCGGCACCGCCGTGGCCAAAATGTTCGATGCCCAAGGAAAAGAAGACAAAGTCGGCGACAGTGACAATGGTGTCCTCGTCCTCGGTGAGAAGGGCACGTTGTTCATCTCTCGTGGGAAGTTGCTTGTCTCCGATCCGCGGTTCCTCAACGAGCCAATCCCGGAGAGCTTGCAACTCTACCCGGTACGCAATCAGGACCATTTGGGTAACTTCCTCGATTGCGTGAAGACCCGCGAGAAACCGATCTGCAATGCGTTCGTCGGTTCCAGTTCCGTCATTATCTGTCACCTGGGCGTGATCGCGCTGCTGTCCGGGAAGAAACTGACCTGGGATGACCAAGCCCATCGCTTCGTGGGGGCCAACGCCGAAGCGGGTAACAAGCTGATTAGCCGGGAAATGCGGGCACCGTGGAAGCTCGAAGTGTAAGAAACGAACAGAACACAACCTGTTACTAGGATTTGGGTTGCGTTCCTCACGGCTTTCCAGAGATCTACGCTTGTCGGACAACCGGGGACTATCGTCCCCGGTTCAGTCGGACACACCGAACTAGAAAAATCGGGACACGCGAACGGGGGTTATAACCGGAGCGGGTCCACGTTCGGATCGAAGAATGTATCGAGTTTCTTTTTGCTGAAATCCCCCGTCTGTAGCCCCTCTCGGAAATGTTTCAGACGCTGGGCCGCGGACCCGTGGGTAAACGATTCGGGAGACACCCACCCTTGGGAGCGCTTTTGGATGCGATCATCCCCAATGGCCTTCGCGGTAGTGAGGGCCGCTTCCACATCGCCAGGTTCCAGAATCCGCCAGCGTTTCTCCGCATAATGTGCCCACACACCCGCGAGATAATCCGCCTGCAACTCCAGCCGGATTCCCGCGTTCTTGCCTTCGCGGCGTTCATAGGATTTGAGCTTGCCGTTATATCCTAATAGATTTTGGACATGATGGCCGACTTCATGCCCGATCACATATGCCTGTGAGAATTCGGCCTGCGAGCCGCCAAGCGTCTGCTGTAGTTCGCGGAAGAATGTCGGATCGAGATACACGGTCTGATCAGCGGGGCAGTAAAACGGTCCCACCGAAGAGGGGGCATTGCCACACCCTGTCTGCACCGAGTCGGAAAATAAGACCATGCGAGGATGCTCGTAACGCAACCCGTGTTCTCGGAATTGTGCATCCCAAACCTGTTCCGTCATCCCGAGAATGTGACTCGCGAATTCCTTGTATCCATCTTGGGGGGCTTGCCCCACTTGTTGTCGCTGTTGTTGCGGAATCGGGCCGCCGGGGCCGACCAAACCCCGCAGATCGAGTCCAAAATAAGCACCCACCAGGATGATGAGCAGACCGCCCAATCCCATGCCCGCGGAACGCATGCCCCGGCGGTCTTCCACATTGGAACTGCTGTCAGATTCTTGCCAACGCATGATGATACCCCATCGACGGTGATCCTTCTCGATCGCCGTATCATTATGAGGATGAGTCGAGAGGATGGGAATCGGAATAAATTGACACGGAAATCACGGGGCTGTGGAACAATTGATCGTGAACAACAACCGCGAAAAGGGTATGCCCGGACAGACCCTGTCCGGGCAGTTCTGTCCGGGTGGTTTTTTCTGTCAGGGCAGTTCCACGACCCGTACAGTCGTCTTCCGCCAAAGTTCCTCAATCACACGCTGATACTCACGTTGGGACACGTGCGAGGACAACTTGGCTCGCACGTCCTTCTGTGTCTGTTCGTCGAATGGTTTGACTCCCGCGTTCTGACGCTCGGTTGTTTTCACGATATGGTAGCCGGTTGGTGTGGGAATCAGATTGCTCACCTGCCCCGCCGCGAGCGTGAACACGGTGGTTTCGAGTTCGCGTGGGAGGATCTCACCGCGTTTGTGGCCGATCCCCTCCCCGTCTCGCAGAGCGCTATCGCCGTGGCCGTGTTTCTTCACCAGTTCGACGAAGTCGCTGCCCGCAACGGCTTGTCGGTGCAGATCTTCGGCATATTTTTTGGCCTCGGCGGGTGTCGCAAAGCGGTTGAAACTCACGAAGAGATCGAGCCACTTCACCTCATCTTCCACGCGGAATTCATCCGAATGTGTCAGATAATATTGATGAACCTCCGCGAGCGTCACCGTGGCTTTCTTGTCTTTGAGTAGCTGCCCTAAATAAATATCCACCATGGACTTGCGCTCGATTTGTCGTTGCAATCCTTTGATGGACATTCCTTGGGAACGCAAAGCCTTGGCAAAATCCGCCTCATTCGTGATATGGTTGAGCTTCCGAAATCGGTTGAGTTCTTTCTCGGCGGATTGACGCGATTCCGCTTGCAGTTTGTCGATCAATTCCGGTTTGTTCTTCCTCAATTTGGCGAGGAAATCCGCCAGAATCAGCTCACGGTCGATGAGCGAGCGGAGCGACTCCTTGAAGAGTTCCTTCTCCCGAGTTTCGCGTTCCGTTCCCGTGAGTTTGACGTACTCGCCCGCTCTTTGGCGAACCATCTGCCAGACTTCATCATCGGTAATCACGGAATCGGTTCCAATGACGGCAACGACACGCAACTGGGTGTCCGCCCGATCCGCGGTCGGACCAAACGCGGTCGCGGGTATAACATGACTGGGAACCGGATTCACTGCCGAGGCAGGAACGGGTGCCCCAACGGGAACGACCGAAGCGGGAGCGGCGCTTCCCGCGGGGATCACGGGCGCAGGGTATCGCCGATACGAATCCGCTTCGGACGGTGCCTGGGGCCGAGCGATCGCCGGTCCGGGATGGGACTCGGAATATGTGGCGGATTCGGAATGGGCCTGTGCCGGATTCCCTCCTCCTGATGGCGACTGGCCGGAAGTGGGCTTCAGTCCTGTGGATGTCTGGGGAGTCGCGGCGCAACCCAATGTCGCCGCGATCGGCATCACATGAGCAGCGTAACGCATTTGGCGAACGAGGAACATGACGGCATCCATGCCGATCCTCTCCATCCATGAGTGCCGGGTTATCGCGGGGTTTATAACACCGTTTTCGGATCGTGCAAGGCGGGCCGTGCGAAAGGGCGTTCTCTATGTTTTTGGGGTACAACACCAACGGTTTTGCCCATCACCGACTCGGGGACGCGGTGGCGATCCTGGCGGAATTGGGGTATCAGGGCATCGCGATCACCCCCGATGTCCATCATCTGGATCCGTATGCGGAAGATCATCGACAGCAATGGGAAGCATTCCGCGTCGCGCACCAATCCCGCAATCTGCGCTGGGTCGTGGAAACGGGAGCCCGGTTCGTGATCGACCCCCGGCGGAAACATCAACCGACGTTGCTTTCTCCAGATTCCGCGGATGTCCAACGGCGGGTCGATTTCCTCTGTCGCTGCATTCACATGGCTCAGCATCTGGAGGCGGAGGGGGTGAGTCTTTGGTCGGGAGCGGCCCACCCGGAACGGACTCAGGAACAGCAGATGCGGCAACTGGTGGAACAACTCCAACGGCTCGCCGATCTGGCGGCGAGCCACGAGCAGCGGCTGGCTTTTGAACCGGAACCCGGCATGTTCATTGACACTTTGGAGAAGTTCGCGGAACTTTATGAGCGTGTCCATCACCCCGCATTCGGACTGACACTCGATATTGGCCATCTGATCTGTCAGGGTGAATTACCGGCTAGCCAATATTTAATGCAATGGAAAGAGGTACTGTGGAACGTCCACATTGAGGACATGCGGGCGGGTGTCCACGATCATGTCCTCTTTGGGGAAGGGGAAGTCGACTTTTCCGATGTGTTCGCGGGATTGCGGGCGGCGGACTATCGCGGTGGCGTGTATGTCGAACTGAGCCGACATAGTCACGCCGCGGTTGCGACTGCGCAAAAGTCTCTCGACTTCCTGATGCCGTTTCTGTCTCCTCTTTGAAATCATTGCGATGGGGGAATCGGCGGATCGACCGCTGGGGTGGGTGCCGGAGTGGTTCCGGTTCCCATGTATTTCAGCAGTTGCTCATACGTCTCCAGTGGGTAATCCGCGACATCACCATCGGCGGCATGGCAACGGACACAACGATCGGTTAGGAGTGTCTTAATCGTCACGGATTTTTTGTCCTCAGTGAGATACCGGGCCGTGATCGGCTTGCCGGCACGTTCGGGCGGGAGGACAAAGGCATCGGCTGCATAAGCCGCTTGTCGGGTCGCGGGGTCGGCGACGATCCACGATTGCACGGCGAGTCGTTCACCTTCTCGCTCGGCATCGACTTCGGCCTGGGGGCGTTCCTTGATGAGGTCTTTGTAGTCGTCTCCATCACGAGCAAAGAACGCGGCCCCCATGCTGCCGGTCCCATCCCAGGGAGCCGCCTCAGAAGGACTCGTGGCCCCCATGACGAGCTTTTCCAGTTGCGATTGAGGACGTTGGGGCAATGTCTCACTTGGGGAGCCGGGTGCGGACGGTGGGGCGGGAGCCTGCGCTTGCGGCTTTTCCGGTGACGCGGCGGCGAGTTCTTGCGCCTGGTTTTGTTCAAACGCGGCTTTCTGCTGCTGCAATGCCGGAGCCAGGACTTTGAGGAAGATCGCCCCAATGATGGCTAGTCCGATCAGACACACCACGACCAGAACGGATTTGCCGCGTAGGCCGTACATGCTGAACATGCCACCGAGAATCTGAAGTACCAAGCCCACACCGACGATGGTTCCGGTCAGGATAATGGTCTGTGCGAAGTACGGGCCGCAATCCGGCACCCGTGCGAGCCACCAACAGGAGACATCGGCAATCTGTGCCAAGAGGACGATGGGGGCAAGAATGCCCCGAACGATACCAGGCAGAGAACTCAACGCGGTAATCAATCCTGTCAGTGTGAACAGGACCGCGAAGCTGAGCAGGTGAGCATGTGTGGATTGTGTCAGCCCATCAATTGTGACCTGCTTACCGCTCCGCACCCATTTTTCGCCGAATTTCCCCGTGATGACTTCCATCGGCGGGGCGGTGATGAGCGGTTCGAGTTGGGCGTATTCTTGCAGGGCGGGTTGCTGATCGCCGTCTTTATGGCAACGGACACAGCGGGTGTCGATGATGTCGGCAATGAGGATGGTGTTGTTGGCCTTGTCGACAAAGTCTTCAGTGATGGGCTGATTCTTCAGCGTGTCGGGAATGGGGAGAGCGTTGCTGTCATACGCTTTTTTTCGGAGATCGGAGGGTTGTTGTATCCAGGCGATCATGGCCTGCCGTTCGCCATCGCGTGCCTGCGTCACCACATCCTTTCCGAGTTCTTGGCAGTCTTTTTCAAACCGGCTGGACTTGCTGAAGAAAGCGGGGGTCATGTTCGACTTTCCCCAGCCTGTATCCGGGGAACCCGAGATGATCGTTTCGATCTTGCTCTTGGGCACCTGACCCGGTTCAAACGGCTTCAAACCGGAAAAGTGTTCGACGACATCCGCGAAGGAGGGAAGCGGTTCCCCCTGCCGACTGGAGTGCTGCAAGTGCAGTTGCACCATCGCGGAGAAATAACCCAACCCGACCGCAATGAGGAATATCGTCAACACGAGTTTCGCCGCGAGTGGGAGATCGCGTGTTGTCCAGCGCGGATGCGAACCATCGCTCATCTTAGGGCTCCGAATCGAGAATCACCGTGATCGTCGACAATCTGGTATCGAAAACGGTTAATGTCATCATTTCCCGAGAGGATCGGGAATCGGGACGCGGCTGAGGTTCTGGTGACCTGCGCGTAAAGGGGAGGCTCGTATCCATTATTTGAATCCGTTTCCCCGGCAATGCAACCCGAAAATCATCACGAATCCGTAAACATCATACCCGCAAGGCGGTTTCGATCGCGCGGAGGACATCGGCCTTCACGTCTGGGAGTGTTCCGTTTGCCCGTGCGCCAGCGGCGAGGCGATGGCCGCCACCGGCGAACTGCTGTGCGATCGCTGAGACATCGACACGCGAACGCGCCCGGAAACTGATCTTCGTTCCCCCTTCGGGCTGCTCGATGAAAATGACCGCAACTTCAACCCCTTGGATGCTGCGTGGGTAGTTGATGAGGTCTTCGGTGTCTCCCGGCACGGCTCCGGTGTCCGCGTAGTCGGAGAGATACACTTCCGTGAAGGCCACTTGCCCATCCAGGCACACTTGCAACCGTTCCAAGGCTTTTCCAGTCAGGCGTAATCGGCTGATGGGGGCATCTTCGTAGAGCTTTTCGTACAGTGGTGTCGGAGTCGCGCCCAGCGCGACGAGTTCCGCCGCGAGAGTGAAGGTCGCCGCCGTGGTGTTTGAGTGGCGGAACCAGCCGGTGTCCGTAGCCAGGGCCATGTAAAGGCTGTTCGCGGCTTCCGGGTTGATTGGTGCCTCCAGGGCACGAATCAGTTCATAGGCTAGCCGTCCGCACGCTTCGGCCGAGGTGTCGATACAGGCCATTCCGCCGAGATCATCTTGAGTCTGGTGATGATCCACCACGGCATTCGGCTTCCCGCTATTGCGGAGGAAGTCGCCAAAATCGCCCAGCTGATTCCAGGTGCCTGTATCCAGGATGATGACCGCATCGACTTCCTGAAACGTCGGATTGGCCGGGCGATACCGTTCGATCCGGGTGCCATCCGGGTCGAGAAAATGGTATCGCGGCGGAATGGTGCTGGCGACCACGACCCGCGCTTGTTTGCCGATGGCTCGGAGTGCCTCGGCCAGTGCCAGTTGACTTCCCATTCCGTCCGCATCCGGGCGGATATGAGTCATCAGCAGGAAGGAATGGTGTTGGCGAATCCACGCGACCAGTGGGGACCAGTCCAGAGCCATACGAAACCTCTTCAGGGGGTCGATTCGGCAATTATAGTGAAGCGGGCCGGGTCATTTCCATGCTGGCGGTCTTTGGCGGTTCAGACACAGATGCGGAACGCGGTGTCGCCACAGGCCGCGGATCGCGTATGATGGGGTATTCTCCGACACGATTTGTCGATCACGATCGCACGGGACCATGATGATGTTCCGATTCGCACTGACCGGAATGGCTTGGTTCATCTGCACCGTCATTCCGGGGTGGTCCGTCCAACTGCACGCGGCTCCGGCACCGGAAGAAGAACTGGTCGGGCAGGTCAACAAGGCCATCGACCGGGGTGTGCAATATCTCCGGCAAAATTATCAGCCCAACTCGCAATGGGAGGGGTTCTGGCTGAATGCTTTGGGCGACATGAACGGGGGTGTCACGGCCCTGGCGACACTCTCCTTACTCAACTGTGGCGTGCCGCCGGATGACCGGATTATCCGGGAGTCTCTCCAAGCACTTCGGCGACTCGAAAACAAACGCACTTACGTTGTGGGACTGTCCACAATGGTCTTCGCGGAAGCCCGACAACCCCAGGATTTACCCCGCATTCAGCGGAATGTCGATTGGCTCGTCAAGAACGCCTTCCGGGAAAAAGGCCGTATCCTCGGTTGGAGTTACCCGTTCGACAACAACACCTCGCGGCCCGATGGGTCCAACACGCAGTATGCCTTGCTCGGCTTGTACGCCGGAAAGTTGGCGGGGGCAAAAATCCCGGATGATGTCTGGAGTGACATCATCAAACTCTATCGAGACTCAATCGTCAAGGATGGCCCAGAGGGCGGCTACTGGTTTTATGTCGAAGGGTTCCGCCGGGCGAGTTTCACCATGACGGTTGCGGGGGTCAGTGGCCTCGTCATCGCCGCGATGGGACTCGACCAGAGTGAGCAGCAACTCGACCCCGTGACGGGCATCGCCGCACGCTGTGGGCAGTATGCCTCGCAAGACGCGATGACACGCGGGATGAACTGGATTGGCAAGCATTTCTCCCTGGCCGGGGCGTTGGAAGCCAAGTCCGTGTACTACAATGTCTACGGAATTGAGCGAGTCGGTCGGCTTTCCGGGCAGCGATTCATCGGCCGATTCGACTGGTATCGGGAAGGGTGCGAATGGCTCGTGCAGCAACAGAACGCCAACGGTTCTTTCTCTCAGGCCAAGGGATTCCAGATCGACGGGGTCAATGTCATCTCGACCAGCTTTGCCTTGTTGTTTCTATCCAAAGGCCGCACGCCGGTTCTCATCAGTAAATTGGCTCACGGTCCATTCGTGATGCGGAATGGTGCCCTGATTGAAACCGCGGAGGCAGGGCAGATCGTGGGCTGGAACCGGAAGCATTCCGATGCCCGGAATCTCACCACGTTTGTGAGTCGAGAACTCTTCAATAATCTGCCGCTCGGCTGGCAAATCTACGACCCGCGCCGCCGAGCGTATGACCGCCCGCAGGATATTCTCAACGAAGTTGGCGTACTTGTTCAGTCGCCCATCATGTATTTGAACGGGCACACGCCTCCCACGCTGTCGGGTCAACAACGGGAAATCCTGAAGAAGTACATTGAAGAAGGTGGTTTCGTTCTCGCGGAAGCGTGCTGCGGTTCGGAAGAGTTTGCCACGGGGTTCCGTGAACTGATTCGCACGCTGTTTCCGAATAGTGAATTGAAACCCATGACACCGGATCACCCGATCTGGCGTTCCTACTTCGCGGTTCCACCGGGCGAGTTCCCCAAACTGGAATCGCTGGAACTGGGTTGCCGTACCGTGGTCGTTCTCAGCCCGGAACCGCTCGCGGGTTACTGGGAAGAAGCGAAATACATGCCGACCGGCAAAGCTCCGGCCCGGAACCGTGGCGAACAAGCCTACCGACTCGCGGGCAACATCATCGCTTACGCAACGGGGATGGAACCACCCAAGCAACGCCTCACCTTCACGAAAATCGCCGAGGCTGGCAAACAGGACCGCAGCCCACCCAGTGGCTTCGTGCAGCCGGTTCAGTTGCAGATTCCCGGAGAACCGCCCCCCGCCCCGGCGGCCATACGGAATGTCATGGCCCATCTCCGCGACGCGGCCCGACTGGACGTGGTGCTGGAAAAAGAAGCCCTCCCGCCCGCGGACCCAGAACTGTTCAAATTCAAGTTCATCTACATGCACGGCCGCAAACGGTTCCACTTCGGGGAAGGTGAAATCCAGAACATCCAGGCGAACTTGCAGAGCGGCGGGTTGCTGTTCGCCGATTCTTGCTGTGGCAAGCCGGAATTCGATGTATCGTTCCGGGAACTCATGAAGCAGATGTTCCCCAAACAGAAACTGGAACGTATTCCACTCGATGATGAGCTGTACTCCGCGAAACTCGGAGGGAAGGCGATTCGCACGGTTCGCCGCCGTGAGAAAGCGGGCGGGGATGGGAACGAAAACCGCTTTGCGGAACTGCCCCCCTACTTGGAAGGCATCAAGATCGACGGCCGTTGGGTGGTCATTTACAGCAAGTACGACATCGGTTGTTCCCTCGAAGGCCACAAGGCCACCGACTGCCTCGGACATAGCCGAGAAAGCGCATTAGACCTGGCATCCGCCGCTGTATTATACGCGCTCAAACGGTAGAATGTGAAGAATGAGGCAGGCTGCATGTCGTTCGCAATGTGAGGATGCAATGACATTGATAATGGATTGCATCCAGAGATGAGCATAACCCGGTTGATTATAGCCCTTTTTTCGGTGTCACGACAAGTGTCTGTTGTTGGCCATTCCGTTCGATCAGAACCGAAACTTTCCGTCCAGGTTTGACGAGGCTGACCGCACGAAACGTATCCGCGACCGTGTCGGTCCAGCGATCGTCAATGGTGAGGATGCGATCCCCTTTTCGGAGGCCGCCTGCGGCTGCTGCCCCTTGCGGATGCGCTGTGCGTACCAGAACACCGGAGGTGTTTTCTTGGGGTTTGACAACTTCCAACCCCCAGAGTGCCATCGGAGCCGTGATCCGCGGTTGATGGGCTTGGGTACTCAAATCCGCGATGCGGCCAATCAAGTCACTCAGATAATCCCCCGGCTCGTGGCCGTTCGGCTTCAAGAGGAGTTGCTTTTTCTGGTAGTCCACGGTCAGAGCGTATCGCGCAAAGAAAGGATAGCCGATAATTCCTTCGATTGGCCCGGTAGACTGCTCAAATGCTCTGGAGATTGTCTCCACGGTGGGATGGTCCATAACCAGCACCGGAATCTTTGCCGCGGACACCGTGCCCAGTGTGAGTTGTTGCACTTCCACAGGCTTCGGAGCGCGGAACAGGCTGAAGCCGCCCGGTTTCTTCAATCCGGCGTCACGCGCCACCCGGCTACTGACCAGATTGATCGGTGCTCCCGTATCGAAGATGAACTGATACGGCCCCTTATCATTCAATTTGGCCCGGACCAGGATATGCCGCGAAGGAAGGAGCTGAAAGGGGACCGTTTGCGACTCTGCGGGTGACTGTGCCGCGGCACAAGGCAGCATCGTCATCAGGCACCATCCGACGAACAGCGAGCGTGGCAGCATCAAAAGCCCTTCCCCAGAGTGACCGTGATGGTGACGGGTTTGCGATCGCGGAGTATTTGCAAGGTGACCCGCTCACCGGGCGATTGCTGGGAGAAACTCTGAAGCAACGCGGCATAGTTTCGGACCCGGTGTTCCGCAACTTCGGTGATGGTGTCCCCGATCTGCAATCCCCCCTGTGCGGCGGGACTGCCCGGCAAAATGCTTGTGACCACGACACCGGCCGAGGTTTCGTCGATGGTGATCCCCAGGCTGCCGCGGGGGCGTGTCTCAAAATTGGGCTTCACACCCATCAGTGAGGCGAGCGTTTTCATCACGGGGCCGAGGACTTCCAGGCCGCCTTGTCCCCCTTTGCCGATTCGGCGCAAGGGTGGCGGCTCAAACCGCAATGGAACCCAGGTCAATTTATCCTGGGTGAAATCATAGGTGATCCGGTAGCGTGCCAGGACGTTATACCCGATCACGCCGTGTAATTCTGCCCCGGCCAGCCCCAAACCATTCATGCCTTCCAATTGAAAGAGATCCTCCACGCAGCCGGTCACGCCATCAAGGGATAAACCGCCTTCGAGCTGAAAGGTCTTGAACGTCCCTACGCCGGAATCATCGCCTGTGAAGCCCGCCTTCTTGGCGATCGCCTGGGGAATGAAAACGGAGGGAGCCCCCGTATCGAGGATAAAATTGTACGGCCCCGTGCCATTGAGTTTCACACGCACCAGAATATGTTTGGTGTCGGTGATACGGTACGGCACCGGGAACGACTTGGCCGGTTCCGCCGCTGAGGTGAGCCCGACTGTCAGGCTTACCACCATTACGGCGATCCCCGCACGCGACACATTCATCATCGGGGAACCTTCTGTTCAGGGCGATTCCTGTTGGGGCGATTCTGGGAGTCCGACTCTGTGGGTTGCGTGGGATCGGTGCGAGATACACGCACACGGCCTGCATGAACGGGGGTCACACCGAGGAAACCGAACAACATTTCATTCGTCGTTTGTTCGCCAAAGTAGATGTCCTTCGGCGGCGAGAATGGGTTATTCGGATTCGAGGCACTATTGTTGTACACGGCTTCAATATCAAACCGCGTCCCGGCGGGGGCGAGGATCGGTTTCTGGAACCAGTATGTCTCCTGCCAGTTGTAATCCCAGTCGGCGATTTCTACAAGTGTGGACTTGGCCCCTTGCGGTGGGGTCATAGTGATTTTGACGCTTTTTCCGATGAGGTGCATGTGCGGCATTGCGTTATGCACCAGGGCATCCGTTCGCAGCCAGACGGAACCGGAGATGGGGTGTTCGGCGGCACCAGCTGGGATCGCGGGACGGAACAGCGTGGGGCGAATACCCGCCATTGTCACACTTTGCCATTGCTTCTGAATGGGCTGTTTCGAGAAATACAGCCCAATTTTCAGACGATCCGTCTCCGGTTTCCCCGTGCGGTGGTAGTGTGTTTGAATCACCAAATCGGCTCCTTTGGGCAGCAGCCAGCCATTTCCTGCGGGTAGCTGAACAGGTTGCTGACCGGGTGCCCAACCGCCGAATCCACCAATCGCGGGGATTTCGGGCCGATCCTTCGGAGGAATCGGGATGAACCCAATGCCCATGGAAGAGGAATAACCGGGGCCGTGATCCGCGGCGTTGGGATCGTGTTTCCGTTTGCGTTCCTGCTCGGCCAGTTGGCGGGCCATGCCGGTGCGATCCCAGAAATTCAACGTATGGTGAACGACTTGCGCGTTACCGGGCCGGACTTCGTAGCCAATAATGTACCGATCCGCGTCCAAGTTCGTCGGCAAGACAAAACAGCGGAACAAATCTTGGCCGGATGCTCCGAGGAAGAAATCCGCATCGGGAGTCAGAATCAGGTCCGGCGTACCATGTTTCCATTCATCACGGTACACCACAGCGGGGGGAGCCAATCGCGGATCGCCTTCCGGGCAACCCGCATCAACCCATTGGCTGAGCGTGTGAATTTCCGCTGCGGTCAGTCGTCGTTCGTTCTGGAAGGCGGGTCCGGCCACGGGTTTCCACGGCGGCATCTCCCGCGATTGTGTGTAGGCGCGAATATCCTCGGCCCAGTTGACCGCTTGCCGATACGTCATGAGGGAAAACGGCCCGACCTGACCCGGTCGATGGCAGCCTTGGCAATGCTGTTGCAGGATCGGCAACACCTTTTCCGAATAGGTGATGGTGGTATCCGCGCCGGGCTTTGCCCGCAATTCGCGTTCCCCGACGGGGCAACCCACGGCACGGGTGGCCGGTTCCGACACGGTTTTCCCCGCCAGCACGGCTTGAATCGCATCGGCCAGATCGTGACGGGTGATGCGGACGTTCCGCTTCAGCCGTGCGGAGTAGGCATCGTCGATTCGGCCACGATACCGGAGGATATGGTGCCGATCCAGAACAAAGGCTTCCGGCGTGGTCGTGGCTTTCAACGCTTGCGCGGCCTGCAATTCCGGGTCGGCGTAGAGGGGAAAAGCCAGTTTGAACTCCTTGGCCCATTGCGTGATCGCCGCCGGGTCGGTTTCACCGGGGACGACTCCGATTAACCGTAACCCGCGTTCGCCATAGGTTCGCGCCAGGTCATTGAGTGTCGCAATGTAACTGTTCGACACGGGGCATTCAAACGAAAGAAAAACGATCGCCAGGGCGGGAGCATCGCGCTGTGCGGTTAATGTCCAAGAATCCGCGGCTTTCGCCCCGGTCAGGCGGAGTTCCGTGATCGGTTTGTTTAATTTATCGGTAGGCAAAAGCGGTTTCTCGGCTGCGAGAATCTGCGCGGATATGGCAGTCATTATTATCAATGATACGGCAGATTGAATTGAGCGAACCCACATCTCAGGTAAACTCCCCAGGCAAAATCAGCGGAGAACCAGAATGGCGACTGCTAGATATACTTTAAGGGAGTGCGTCCGGTTTCACGCCACAAATCCGGCCAGCCGGTTTCCCGATCGGTGATGGTCTGCGGTATTGGAATGTCGATGCGGAGTGCCGTGTGAGTGCAGAGCGTGTGGAATTATACCGCCATCCGGCCGAACTGGAGCGGCAACTCCGTCGGGTGGAACCGGCATGTCGGATCGTGCCGGAACGCCATTTGCGCAGGGTGGCGCGGGCGCTGGGTCAGGATGCGGAATCGTGGAACTTCCAACCGCAACTCCCCATCTGGGTCGAGCGTGATCAGTTGGCACAATGGGACATTGTCCGCGAATCCGTTCTGGAAGGCGAACCCGGCCCCCGCCTGCTCGTGGTGGCCGCGGATGACCGCATCGGTTCCGGTTCTTTCCCTTCCGATGCAGATTTACTGCGTGATTACTGGCGGTTGCTGTTTCGCGGACGGTTACTGTGGGTGATGGCCCCGCAACCGTCTCCTGCGTGTACCGGAGATGGTGTTCATCGCATGATGACCTGGGGGGAACCCGCCGCCCGCGAGATCCGCTTTGTTCTGGAGTCCGATGACTGGATTCCTGATCATGCATCCTGGGATGAAGTCTATCGTGTCTTTGCCGTGTTATACATCGACCGCGCGATGTTCGCCCCGCAGACACTCCCACAATTTTTCCCCTCCTTGCCACCAGCAGAAGTGGTGTTACCCGTTCTCACGCACGGGTTGGATGTCGAACAGGAACTCGCCGCGACCCGTCCCCACGGTGCCGCGGACCCGGATTCAACACTGTTTCATGAGAATGAGATCACACAGGATGAACTGGGTTTGCCCATCGAATTTGTCCTGGAAGACGATCAGGAACCGACGCGGCTGCGCCGTCGGGCACGCCGTGCGGAAAAAGTGGGGAACTCCGTCCGTGCCGCGATCCTGCGGATGCGACTCGCTCAGCAAACCCCAGGCGAGGATCACGCCCGAGCGGAAGCCTCCGCCATTTCCACCCTCCGCAATGGTCTGGTCCACCGTTTACGGCACATTCTCCAATGGGACTCCAGCACCGCGAAAAGTTGGACCCTCGCACTGGCCCCCTTGCTCATCCCTGCCACACGCGGGATCTGGCCACGGGCCGCTCGTGTGTTGTATGATCTGCAAAAAATCGCGGTCGATTTGGAACGCGACATCTTCACCGTGGAACCGATGGAATGGCTCCGCACGTTCGGTCGGCAACCACTCCGACGCCCCCTCACCCGTGCCCGACATGTCATTTTGCTCCAGCACTTGACGACGGCTTCCCGACACCTCAACCGGGTGAACTTGCCCCCGACAGAACGCCAGTTACTCGATCGCCTCTTGCAGGCGGAAATTCGGCGTGCGGAAGCGACCACGCGATCCGAACTGGGGCCGGTGATACGGGCCTGCCTGGATGATGTCGGGTTTCATCCGCATAACCTGCTCGAAGAGATCGCCCGTGACAAACTGATCGCCGAATTGCTAGACCGTATTTGCGAACGTGGCTTTCTGCGTCTGGGAGATTTACGCGATGCGATTGCCCGCAACCAGTGCAAGATTCCCGACTTACAAGGACCACGCGAGTTCTGTACCGGCGACCTTCTGCTACGCGCCGATGAACGCTTGGCGGAAGAACTCCACGGCGTATACCGTCGGGGGGAAATCTATCTCCGCTGGATTCAACGCCTGACGGCTGTCTCGTTCGGCACGACCGTTGGCCGTGGGATCACCCGCTTCTTGGCCATTCCGTTTGGTGGTGCGTTCCTCACGGTCGAATTCGCCAAATACCTAATCCATGAGGTCCATACGATCCGGGGGGCGCTCCGGGCTTCGCTCCCACAACGCACCCCAATCGAAGTGGGGCAATCGCTGCCGCAGCAGGAGATCGAACTTCCCGATCTCCCGATCCCGAAACACGAAAGCCCGATTCAAGCGGCGGAACATGCGATCCACCTGACCCCAACCACAATGGGTATCATCATTGTGCTGGGCTTTTTCATTATGGGGGTGATCCACAGCCCGCCATTTCGTGCATTCGTATTGCGCAAACTCGTACAAGGCTGGTCGATACTCGCGTTCCTCTTCAAAGATCTTCCCTTGTCCATTTGGCGATCTCCGCCGTTGTTGGCCATCCGCCGGAGTGGGATCACTCGCTTCGTGAATCGGTATCTCGGTCCAGGGATTATTGTGGGCTTGGGGACATCCGGCTACATGGTCATTTTGGGGGCGGAAACGCGCGTCGCCTGGAGTTGGGGGTGGTTTACGTTCGCCATTGTGGTGCTGTTCACGAATTCGCCAACGGGCCGGGCCGCCTCCGATTGGTTCGAGGAAGCCCTCTCCGATACCTGGCGGCAAATTCGAGCCAATCTGATTCCGGGGATCCTCAGTTGGATTCAGCTACTGTTTCGAGAATTGGCCGGAATTGTCGAACGAATCCTGTATGCAGTAGATGAACGATTACGCTTCCGACAGGGTCAAACCGGAGAATCACTGATCGTGAAGACGATCCTCACCGCGTTGTGGTTCCCGATTGCATATACTGTTCGTTTCGCGTTCATGTTACTCCTGGAGCCGCAGATTAACCCCGTCAAACATTTTCCCGTGGTAACAGTCTCGCACAAATTACTACTTCCGTTGATCCCATCGACTGCGTCCGCAACAGGGCTATCAACGGGCACCGTCACTCTCATCATTGGAGGTATTCCGGGCATTTTTGGTTTCATCGTCTGGGAGTTGAAAGAAAACTGGCGATTGTATGCGGCGAATCGAACACCACACCAACCCCCAGTCATCCTCGGTCATCACGGTGAAACCATGCGGGGATTGCTCCGCCTGGGCTTCCACTCCGGTACGATTCCGCGACTGTATCGCCGAATGCGGGCCGCCATCGCGGCCTGTGAAACCACGCATCGCCCCGTTTCGACCACGCGATTGCTACACGAGTTTCACGAAATTGAAGCGGCCGTAACCGCGCTGGGCGATCGAGAATTTGTATCTCTCCTGCGTGCAGCCCGTTGCTGGAAAAATCTAACGCCTTCTGTGCATTCTTCTGCGTTCGGTGTTCAGCAGGTCATCCTCACATTCCGCATCCAGGAAATAGAGAATGCAGAACTCCGTATCGGATGGGAACACCAAAACGGACAAATCATCGCACAGATTCTGCAGAACGAATGGAGTTCACACCTCACCCCCGAGCAGCACGATGTTCTGGTCGTGGGCTTAACCGGCCTGAGCGAAAAGACTGGGGCCACATGGGCATCCCACGCGATGGAGTCAATGGCCACAAGTGGACCGACCCTATGGGACGACCGCGTCGCATTCTGGGAATCCGCGCGGACCGTCCCATGTCCCCATGGAGTTCAGAATTAGCCATCCCTCATGGGGCGGGCTTGAGGAACCGCTCAAAGAACGTATCAATTTGCAAGTTGGATTCCTCCGTGGGGGCATGAGTGGGGCGGTTGGTCATCCCGACACGACCTTCGTGGCCAAGCAATTTATTGACTTCCACCGTGTGAATCAAAGCGGCCCATCGTTCCGGTTGATCTTCCGCCCCACCGGAAACCAGGAACGGACGAGGTGCCATCAGGGCATGGAGTTCGTGCAAGTCCCGTCCTTCCGCGATCATGCGTTTGTATGGCCCCGTCCGCGGACTCTGAGACGTGAGGACGCCCCGTTTGCGTTCCCGCCCCGGTTCATACCCAAGATACCACGGTTCCCAATAGTTGACATTAGGTCGCCGTTCATCAAAGACAATGCCGCCATCCGACCATGCCGCCGCCGCGAATTGATCGTAGAGGCAGGACGCAAACATGGCCCATTTGCCGCCGTAGGAATGTCCCACAATCCCGATCTGTTGCGCGTCCACATTCGGTTGCTGGGCCAGAATCGTATGGCAGTTCGCCGCGACATAGGCATGGTACGAAAGAGGTTGCACTTGGGCGTGCGCCTTGTCTGGATAATAGCTCTCAGGAGGACTCCCAACCGACAGAGTGACGAACCCCCGACGCGCGAGTCGCAGGGCAAAATCACGGAGCGGATTCTTGCCGAGGCCAACGCCAGTCAGCGACTCATAGTAGACCACGACCACAGCCGGGAACGGCCCCTTTCCCGCCGGTGTCAGCAAGTACGCATCATTGGTCAGGCGGCCCGGCGCCACTTCAATGCGGACCCGTTGGCGGGTGATGTCGTCGACCCGATCGCTGCTCAGCAATTCTACTTTGGGTGTCTTCAACAAGGGCGGCCATTGTCCCATCAGACCGTGCCAGGTTTTGAGGATTTCCTGTCGGCGTTCGGTAGTGGCCCGAGGTGGGGGATTGTGCTAGGATAGGGATATGCAAAATACCAGCCATTCCATGTCTCCATTGCCCCCTTGTCCCAAGTGCCAATCGGTCCATGTGGTCCGCAATGGACCCAACGCCGCCGGCACCCCGACGTTCCTTTGTCGGACCTGTGGTCGACGATTTGTCGCGTGTCCCAAAACCAGTCCCGTGTCCGATGAGACCAAGGGGCTGATCCGCCGACTCTTGGGCGAACGGATGAGTCTGCGCGGGATCGCTCGGGTAACCGGTGTGTCCCGGTCCTGGCTCCAAGGGTTCGTCAACACCCTGTACCGGGACGAGACGCCGCACCACCCCGGTCCGCTAAAAAAAGACGGGCAAGCTGGTGATCGAGGCCGATGAATTGTGGAGTTTCGTCGGTAAAAAGGGGGAAGTCTGGTGGGTCTGGGCGGCGTTGGACGCGGACACGCGGCAGGTCGTGGCAATGGTCGTTGGGGACCGATCCGAGGCCACAGCGCGGGATTTGTGGGAGGCACTCCCGGACGAATATCGGGACGGAGCCATTGTCTGTACGGACTTCCTGGCTCAGTATCGGGCGGTGGTCCCGGAGGAGCGGCATGCCCCGGGCGGGAAGGACTCTGGACTGACCGCGCACATTGAACGATTCTGGTGTACGCTCCGTCAACGGTGTGCCCGATTCGTGCGGAAGACGCTATCTTTCTCCAAGTGTCCCAAGAACCACATCGGTGCCCTGTGGTACTTCGTACGACTCTACAACATATCCCTTATGTAGGGCCACTACCCGGCGTTCCACCCATTCCGCGGGAGTTCTGACACGGTGTCCATCCGCGAACAGCAACGGCGAACGATATTTTTCAGCCCCCTCCACCGATTTTGGCGGCTGAAAATGCGTCTGCAACGCTTTCCAGCGACTCGCAAAACCAGGATCATCACCTGCATGTAATGCAGGGCATATACAACATGTCAATAGTAGACCCATTATCCGCGTGAAATTACGATTCATATTCTGCTCCAACATGAGATGAACAACCCGACCAAGAATCCGCCACAGGCTCTGGCCAACCACGGGTTACGCACCGATGGTACACTCTGTCCCAGCGTGACATTCCCGACTCCAACCGGATACATTCAATGACCCACTACGCCCACACAACACAACTGACTCACGGACCAGGGGGGCACATCCTGACAAACTGCCATGTCTGGTCCCCGGATGGGCGACAGATTGTCTACGATACTCGATCAGGCCCGGCAGGAGAACAGTTTAATGGCACACGCATCGAAACCGTGGACACTGAGACATCCGCCGTTCAAGTACTTTACGAATCCCGGCACGGAGCCTGTTGCGGCGTTGCGACCTGGCACCCTACGGAACCGCGGGTCGCGTTCATCCTCGGCCCAGAACATCCGACACCCGATTGGACATACGGCCCCAGCCGTAGACAGGGAGTGATTGTGGATGCCCGAATGCCCGGTATCGCTGTCCCGCTTGATGCCCGTGATCTCATAGCCCCATTCACACCCGGAGCCCTCCGCGGTGGCAGCCATGTCCACGTCTGGCACCCCAACGGCGACTGGCTCAGCTTCACTTACGAGGACGAGGTTTTACGGACATTGGGGCCATCTGTCCCCAGTCGTGATGCTCACACACGAACCATTGGAGTCTCGATAACCGGCTGTCCCGTTTCCGTCCCGCGCTCTCATCCACGCAACCATGATGGCACTGCGTTAAGTTTTGTTGCCGTGCGGACAGTCGCCAATCCTCGTCCGGGCTCAGACGATGTGTCCCGTGCCGTGGAAGAAGCCTGGATTGGTCGTGATGGCTACCAACATACCAACGGACAACGTCCACATCGGGCGATCGCCTTTCAGGGAACCGTACGGACAAGAATGGGACAGGACATCGCCGAAGTGTTTGTGGTCGATCTACCCGATGTCCTGCAACAAGATGAGACACAGATTGCGGGCACGCCGACAACGATGCCCACCCCACCGCTGGGATGCGTTCAACGTCGAATAACCGATACGGAGTCACACCGATTCCCTGGGATATTCGGCCCCCGCCATTGGCTGCGATCATCACCGGATGGGACACAAATCGGCTTTCTGAAGCGAGACGAGCAAGGGATCGTGCAATTCTGGACTGTCTCACCAATGGGGGATTCCCTTCGGCAGGTCACGACAAATCCGTTTCCGGTGGCATCGGCTTTTACTTGGCACCCGGATGGCCAGCATGTCACATTTGTGATGGACAATAGCATCTGCGTGACGAACATCGAAAGTGGACAGACAATGCGAGTGACCGCACGCACACAGGATGTCGCGGCACCACGCCCGGAAGCCTGTGTGTACTCGCCAGATGGGACACGCATTGCTTATGTGCGACCCGATCCGTATGATCCGCTTTCATCGAATCAAATCTGGATTGTCGATGTCTCATGATTTGTGGCCTGAACGCCCTCATGGGCAATCGCTTCTACGAGTTGTCGGTATCCCATCAGGATCTGTTCACGAATGGGTGTGGCTTGCTCGCTGAGATTGCGTTGGAGGTGGACATACTCTTCGCGTCCCATACGTGTCTCAATGGGGATGGGATCGAAACCAAATTCGCGTAGGTTATAGGGACTGGCCCGCATGTCTAATTCTCGGGCTTGAATCGCCAGGGAAAACGCATCCGCGACGACCTCCGAGGCCAGGAACGGCGCGATCTTGTACGCGAACCGATATAGGTCCATTGTGACATGGACGCATCCTGGCTGATCATACTGAGTCGTTGTCTCGCGGCAGAGGACTGTGCGATTCCGTGGGACGGCCGCAGGAGTGAAAAAGCGGTAAGCATCAAAATGAGTGCAACGCAGGGAGCTACAGGCGACAACCGCGTCCGTTTCGGATGGGGTTAGTCGCAATGGCACTTGTGCATGGCGAATCTCTTCGGCCTGATAGACCATCGCCCATTCATGCAGCCCAAAGCAGCCGAACTGCGGTTCTCGGCGGGCTGTCTCCTCCAGGTAACGAACAGCCCATTGCAGATAGGAGCGACGATGCGTTGGGAACGCCTTCGCGGGGATCGCGGCCCCGTTGCCGGTGACTTGGAACCAACTCGACCAGTCGAGTGTCTCAGAGGATGCCGTTTCCAATGGGACACCGAAACCGGGCGACCAACGGAGCAATTGTGTGGGAGGAAAGGAGTAGTACTCGAATAGGAAGTCGTAAACGGGATGACGAACATGGCGGGAACTGCGGCGGCGGCGGTCCTCGACCCACGGCAAGACCCGTTGCCGATAGATTTCTCGTCGGTCTGTCCATTCCGCAACGGACAACATGGCCGTCTCACTCTCCGCGTGAATGACCCCGTTGGGACCGACTGTGTGCCTGTCCCAACTCCGATTTGCGACAATATCCGATCAATCTTGAACGGGTATAAATTGGAGAGCATCAATAATCACATGCCCGTTAACCCCTGTGTTACTGATGACAACAGCCCCCTTTTTCCCCGATTCAAACCGATACGTTCCGAGGGACAACCAAGTCTTATCAATTGGTGGTACTTTACGTTGATTGACCGTGATCTTGTCTTCCCCATCGGCATGAATAACGGTCACAGGGACATTGCTAGCCCGATTGCCGTTAGGCGAGTAGCAGAGTCGGATCTCATATTTCCCGGCAGTGGGCAGATTCGGCGTGTAGGTCGCTTTTTGCTGACCTCGGTTTTCTGCTGCATCGTGACGGTAGCCACGTCCCACATACGGTCCCATCGCGGAACTGCGAGCGTGGAAGCCCGTGCAGGCCGCGTCCTCATCATCAACGACGATGCCTTTGAGTTTTTGAATGTCAATCGCACCGAGTTTGGGCGGAGCCGCATATTCGAGGACTTGCTTGTCCTTCAATAAGCGATCCCGCAGAGTATCATATTTCACGTCCTGTACCGCAACTCCTGCGTCGATCGCCAACGCTGCCGCTGTCGCAGCGGATTGTCCTAGAATCATGAAAACAGGTTCCATCCGAATCGAGCCGTAGGCAATGTGAGAACTGGAGACACACACCGGGACCAAGAGATTGGGACATTCGCCGGGTTTGGGGACAATCGCGTCATAACTGATTCGATACGGGCCACCAGGACTTTCCTGGACATCTCCCTCATTTTGGACATGTCCTTCCGGTGTAACGTACCGGGTGCAGTTGTGTGAGTCCATGTTATACGAACCCATCCCCACGGATTTCGGCGTGTCCCGCAATCGCCGACAATCACGCTCCGTCTGGACATACCCACCCACCATCCGGCGAGCTTCCCGGACATAGATTTGATGGGACCAATGGTTTGTATCCACGAATTCATCCTTCGCATGTCCCCATTCCTGGGTCCGTTTGCGGATCGCCTCTGGGACACGCGGATGGTTTGCCAGGGACCACATCAAACCCTGCTGATACGTCAAATGATCCTTGAGAATCGCTTCTCGTTCTGCATAGGAGGCTTCCGGGTATCGGAAATTCTGACCGATGTAGTCTGTACTGAAGGCACCGTTGTTGTTCGTGTCACTTTTCCCATTGGGGACAGGACCAATACTCAGGGGGAAGCGATGATCTCCTGACTCGAAACCGCGGAAAAGGAGTTCGTACCGAGACTCATCGTACCCAGTGGGCTTCTCGAATGGGACACGATTTTCTGGGACATTGGTCAAGCACATGCGGTAACAATAGGCTTGTAGGCGGTGGTCCGCTTCTCCGTCCGCGGGAAGCGACTTTTCGATGCCGAAGATGAGTCCGCTGGAGGGGTCACCAGGTTTGATATAGGGATCTACAGGCTTGTAAAAGTAGTGACTGTGCCGCTGCCACTTGCGGGCCACGCCGTTCATTGTCTCATCATATTGTGAATTGGATTCCCGTCCCGTGGCATAAGTGACCCCAGCTGTGGCTAGGAGATCCCCTTCATAAGTCGCATCAATGAAGACTTTCCCAGTGTAGGTCTTCCCGGATTCCGTCCGAAATGAGACAATCCGTTTCCCCTCCAACTGAACACCTTTTCTCGGTGTACGATCGAGGCGTTCACCGAGGACGTATTCGACTTTGTGTTCGGCCAACATGGTCCGCAAAATCGTCTCAGCAACCTTCGGCTCGAATGTCCACATGGCATCATCCTTGGGCCGGTACTGTTTGTTCTGTTCCGGCTTCTGATGAGTCCATGCGGCAGGTGCATCGTAGTGCTGCTTCACCCGCTGGTAAAACTCCCGTGAGATCCCACCGATGACGGCTTTGTTCCCGGAATCGGTCCAACCCAGGCCACCGGAGGTCAGGCCGCCAATATGGCGTGACGGTTCGATGATGATGACACTTTTCCCCATCCGGGCCGCTTGGATCGCGGCTGCCGCGCCACTGGCGGTGCCACCATAAATCACCACATCATGTCCCGCTGCTGTTGCGGAGGGAGGTAGAAGCGTCGCCAGCAGGGCGCATGTTGAAAAGGCATGACTCCATTTCATGATTATTACTTCTCCGAGATGAGACAGGCGAATCGACGACGATTGTGGAATGAGGCCGATGGGCGATGATAAGGTTGTATGGTTCGCACTGTGTATCGACCAATCCGTGAAGAATGGGACATCACGCCCGGAACTGCGCGGCCACGTCCTCTCGCAGAGCCAGTCCCAATCCCGGCCCCGTTGGTGCAACCAGTTGCCCATCGACAAATCGTGGGCCGCCTTCAAAAAGGGACGCGAACCAATCCACATACTCGCCAACTCGGCCAAGCAGGACACCACAACAGAGGTGGACACCGATTTCCGGTAGTCGCACGGGATATGTTGCGACTTGTCGCAATTCCGCGGCAAGGGCGACCTTGCGGGCAGGGGTCAGGCCGCCCAACCGCAGCGGATCGACCCGAATGGCCGTGATCCCACCTTGATCGAGCAATCGGAGGTAATCGTCCGTGCGATCAAACAACGCCCCGATGGAAAGAGCCACTTCGAGTTTGTCCGTGAGCCGGGACAATCCGCTGGCATCATCGGGCCGTAGCGGATCGGAAAAACCGTCGATGGCGAATTCTTCCTCGAACAATCGGCCCAGTGCTAGCGCGGTCGAATAGTCGTAGCGACCGCAGCCCGATACTTCAAACCATGCTCCTTGTGGTACGGCTTCCCGCATCTGGCGGACTCGTTCGGCATCGAGTTCCGGGTCTTGCGTCCCAATTTCGACACAGACCCCGGCTGCGCCCTGTTCCAGCGCGGCTCGCGTCTCTTTCACGGCCTGCTTGACCCCGAGTGCCGGTGTCGCGGTATCGGTGACGACGGCTTTGACTTTGGAACGATAACCGCCCAGGAGCTTGTGGACCGGCAAATTTCCGAGCTTCCCCTTGATGTCCCATAAGGCGAAATCGACTGCCGCGTAAGCCCGAGCCGCCAACCCGCCGAAGCCCACCGATTCCAGTTCAGCCGTCGCACGGGCAAACAACCATTCCGTGCGGGTTGGATCTTCACCCACCAGCATCGGGGCGATCATGTTATCGAGCAAGGATCGAATTGCCTCGCCACCGCCGCCGAGCGAATAGGTGAAACCAAGACCCGTTGGGCCATTTTGCGTCTGCACCTGCACGACTACGACATCCGCGGTCTTCGCGGCACGCGGGTCTTGCGAGGCCGGGAGTGAGACGGCGCGGGACAGTGGGACACGCAGGTAATCGGTGGTGAGACGGGCAATCGTCATGAGTGTGGTCATTCCCCCAGATACGCAGCGCGAACCCGAGGGTCGTGCAGGAGCGTTTCGGCCTTGTCGGCCAGTGTGATGCGGCCCGTTTCGAGGACGTAGCCACGGTGAGCGATCTTCAATGCCATCCGGGCGTTCTGCTCCACAAGTAGGACAGAGACACCCTTTTGGTTGAGGTCGCGGATGACGTTGAAAATCTGTGAGACAATCTGCGGAGCGAGTCCGAGGGACGGCTCATCCAACAGGAGCAATTTGGGACGGATCATAAGTGCCCGTGCGATGGCGAGCATCTGTTGCTGACCGCCGGAGAGCAGGCCGCCTGCTTGGTGCATCCGCTCCCGGAGGATGGGGAACATCGTGAAGGCGGACTCCAGGTCGGCGGCGATTTCTTGCGGATTCGTGCGGGAGAACGCCCCCATTTGGAGGTTTTCCAACACGGTCAATCGGGGGAAGATTTTGCGTCCTTCCGGGGAATGGGCCAGTCCCAGGCAGACAATCTGATGAGCGGGAAGGGCACGCAGATCGTGGCCATCGAAGCGGACCTCCCCGGCACGCGGTCGGACCACACCGGAAATGGCCATGAGGGTCGTCGATTTCCCCGCGCCGTTGGCCCCGATCATGGCCACGATTTCGCCAGAATGGACGGTCAAGTCCATGTCATGTAGGACATCAATGGGGCCGTATCCGGCTCGCAGTCCGCGGATGCTCAGCAGCGGAGCGCTCATTCGTACTCCTCTTTGCCGAGGTAGGCCTCAATCACTTTGGGATCCGATCCGACTTCCGCCGGGGTGCCATCCGCGATTTTCACGCCGTAGTCCAAAACGGCCACGCGGTCGGAAATCCCCATCACCAAGGTCATGTGATGCTCGATCAGAATGACGGTCACGCCGCGATCGCGGATCTTGCGGATCAGGTCCATGAGGGACGCGGTTTCACTGGGGTTCATCCCGGCGGCGGGTTCGTCAAGGAGTAGCAGTTTCGGCTGCGTGGCGAGTGCCCGTGCGATTTCGAGTCGGCGTTGATCCCCGTAGGCGAGGTTTTTTGCCAGTTCCCCATGCTTGCCCTGGAGTCCCACGAATTCCAGGAGGCGGCCCGCAGCATCCGTCGCGGTCTGTTCTTCTCGGCGATGAGTTGGTAAACCCAGTGCCAGTGCTAGCGGGTTCGCGGTCAGGGAACGATTCATCCCCACGAGGACGTTTTCCAGGACCGTCATCGCGTGGAAGAGTCGGATGTTTTGGAATGTCCGCGCGACACCTCCCAGAGCGACGACATCGGGGGTCCGTCTCGCGCGGGACCAGACCGCGAATGCCCCGCCCGTAGCCACGATCAAACCGAGGAACCCGGCCAGCCTCGTGGTGAACACCAGTTCTCGGCCCGCGTCCCGCGCAGTGGCGATCTGCTGAGACGCTTTTTGGGCATCGTCCGCGGTGTCGAAGGACATACCGTTGTCCCCATAGGACAGTTGCCACTTGTCGCCGACTTTGTGGATCACGGCTTCTTGGGACAGGAACGCATCCCGTAGGGACACGGCCGCCGCATACTCGTCCGTCGTGGCGAGAGTGAGTCGGCCATCGAGTGTTTTCATCTGGTAGCGACCGCTGACATGATTGCGTTCGATACCGGGTTTCCCTTGGAGGTAGTCCCATGCCGCTGTCGCAATCTTCCCCAGATCGAACCGATCATCCGCCGCCGCGAATTGACGGGTGATCGTCGCGGACCAGAGTTGTTGGACCCCGGCTGCCGCGAAGTAGGACATCCAGCCTACGAGCAATCCGGCCAGCAGGAATCCCAGTAGGACACGCCCAGTCAGGTCGCGTTTGAGGTCTTCACCATCGAAACGCACCGCCCCGGATGTGGGCTGATAAATCCCGGTGATGGCGTTGAAGACGGTTGTTTTCCCGGCTCCGTTCGGGCCGATGATGGAATAAATCTGCCCTTTCTCGACGGAGACATCGAGATGGCTGACCGCGGTGATCCCACCGAATTTCATGGTCAGATTGTGGACGTGCAACAGGCTCACGGCCCCTCCTCGCGCACGGTCGCGGCCGGGTTCGGCTCGGGGTGAAACTCTTCCTTCAACCGATCGGAGGGGAACACGCCCTCGGGGCGGAACCGCATCATCAGGATCAGGACCAACCCAAACACCATCAACCGCCAACCGCTGAACTTGAACATGATCGCGGGCAATGTCAGCAATCGTGTCTCGCCAGCCATGGTGTAATCACCGTTGGCAAGAACTTGTTGTTGAATCCAACGTCGATGATCGGCGAAAGAATCTGGTCGAACCCGTAGAGACAGAACACACCAAAGAGGGCACCGTTTCGACTTCCCAGTCCGCCGAGAATCAGGCAGCAGAGGACCAGTACGGACTTGTTGAAACCATAGGCGTTCGGGTCCGCGGTGCTGCCGATGCTGGTGGCGTACAGGCACCCGGCAGCTCCGGCTAATCCGGCGGCGAACACAAACGCGGCGAGCTTCAACCGCCCGACGTTCAAACCCATGCAGGACGCGGCCAGTTCATCTTCGCGGATGGCCACCCAGGCCCGACCCAGGCGGGAACGCTCAATCCGAGCAAGCAGGAGATACGCGGCGACCAGGAAGGCGAGTGTCAGGAAATAGAAGCCGATGGAATCCACGAACAGCGGTTCCGGCAGTCCGATGATTTCTGGCGGTGGAATGGGGTTCATCCCGCGTGGGCCGCCGGTGATCGCGTCCAGATTCTGAATGCTGAACTTCACGACTTCCGCGAAGCCGAGCGTCACGAGGGCCAGATAGTCGCCCCGGAGCCGCAAGGTCGGGATGCCGATGACTCCGCCGAACGCGGCTGTTCCGAGCGTGGCCACAATCAGGGCACACCAGAAACCGATTTCAAAAGGGTAAGCTGGAACGGTCAAAATGCCCGTGATGTAGGCACCGATGCCGAAGAACGCGGCAATGCCCAGATGCAGAATTCCGACGTACCCGACCGCCGCATTCAAGGCGAGTGTCAGAATCCCGAAAATGAACATTCCGGGAACCTGCTGCACCAATGAGCGGTTCGTGAAGGTGAAGAACCACTCATCCAGCGCTGGCACCAGCGGGAACACGGCGAACGCGATCAGGAACGCCATTGGCCAGTTCGGATACTTCGGCTGAGCCATCGGCGGTTACACCTTCTCCGGGGTCCGCGACCCCAACAGACCCGAGGGGCGGAAAACGAGGATGACAATCAGCACAGCGAACACCAGGGCACTTGTCCAGGTTTCGCCGACGTATTCACTGCCCAGTGAGCGAACCAAGCCAATCACGATTCCGCCGAGGACGGCCCCATAAATGTTGCCAATACCGCCCAGGACCGCCGCCGTGAAGGCGTACAATCCATTCTGGAATCCCATCTGATAGCCGACAGTATTCAGGGTCAGAGCATACATCACGCTGCCGAACCCGGCCATCGCGCCACCGATGAGGAAGGTGACACCAATCACCCAGTCAACATTGATGCCCATTAATTGAGCAGCCACGGGATTCTGCGCCGTGGCCCGCATCGCCTTGCCGGTCTTGGTGAACGAGACAAACAGGCTCAGTGCCAACATCAACGGCACGGTCACACCGATGACCATGGCATCTTTCACCGTGAATCGCAGTCCGGTATCGCTGTCCGCGAGCAGATTGCGGACGATGCCGGTCTGGATCCGTTCCCCATCAGCCGATTTTTCCGGCCAAGCCGCGGCCACAAGGTCCGGGAAGTTGACATCCTGGGCACCACCCCAGAATAAGCCGATATTCATGAAAATGAAACTGACCCCAATCGCGGAGACGAGCGGGGCCAACTTCGGAGCATTGCGTAGCGGTTTGTAGACAACCCGGTCCACGGCGAGGTTCAACCCAGCGCAGAATAGCGGAATCACCAGGAAGCAGAGCAGCACCGGCCCCAAAATGCGCCACCATGGCATCGTGGCCAGCACGCCCGCCTCATTCAAACCAAACACCGAGACGAGACTCAGCGCCAGAAAGCAGCCGAGCATGAACAGATCGCCGTGCGCGAAATTGATGAGTTCGACGATTCCATAGACCATCGTGTAGCCCAACGCAATCAGAGCGATGAGCGCCCCAATCGTCAGACCGTTGATCGTCTGCTGGCCGAAGTTTGTCCAGTCGAAAGCCGCCCACATCACGAGCATGAACGCAATCTCGGGTTAGTTCTCGGAGACGGTTAAGGTCTTGGAGAAGACGAATTTTCCACCACGCACCACCACCCCGCTCAGGTCTTTCAGTGTCGTATCGCCGTTGGCATCGAATGACCAGATCCCCGTGACACCTTGGAAATTCTTGAGCGATCGCCCGGCATCACGGATGGCTACGCGGTCTTTGACCCCGGCGATTCGGATGGCTTCGAGCACGACACGGGCACATTCGTAACCATAAAGTGTGTAGGCTTCCTGGGGTTCGCGGCCGTACTGTTTGCGGTAGTCTTGCACGAAGTCCCGGCCACGCGGCGTTTTGGCGAGTTCTTCCGGGGTCAGGCCGCAGAAGGTGGCATAGAAGCGATTTTCCAGCGTGTCCGCCCCAGCCGACGCGATCATGGCCTGTTCGTAGGTGCCATCCGGTCCCATCATCTTGCAGTCCGTGAGTCCGGCTTTGACCATGTCTTTCGCCAACTGGCCCGCCTTGCTCTGGGTGGTCCCACCGAAGTAGATGAGTTCCGCGCCTTGTTGGCGAATCTTCGTCATCAGGGCACCGAATTCCTGGGCTTTGGGGTCGATGCTTTCCCGACCGAGGACGTGCAAGCCGATCTTCCGGGCATGAACTTCAAACAGGTCCGCGACACCCTTCCCGTAGACATCGTTATCATCCAGAATGTAGACCTTGCGCGCGCCCATGTCCCGCGCCCACTCGGCACCAGCCGGGCCTTGCAGGTCATCGGTGGCGACCACGCGGACATAGTTGATTTCACCCGTGGGACGGTAACGCTTCGGTTCGTCGCGGGCGCCGGTGTTCGGCTTGGTCAGACCCGGAGACGTGTTCGCGGGGGATACCATCAGGATTTTTGCCCGGTTCAGAATGGCCATCGACACCGCGGCCGCCCCGGAATTGTAGGTGCCGATGTACGCCATCACGTTCGGATCATGGACCGCCCGTTGGGCATTGCTGATTTCCTGTTCCGCCGTCCAGGCTCCCGCCGCCGCTGTGGCATCATCCAGGTCATCGTAGCGGATCGTGTAGACTTTCTCGCCGACACGCACTTGGGTGCCCGGCAAACTGGGGTCGATGTCCGCTTGGAACAAAGCCAGTTGAATGCCTTCGACGATGGTATCGGTCTGCCCTTTGGCGCTGCCGGTGCGGGGCAGGCTCGAAACAATCGTGATGATGTCCGCATCCGCGGTCGATGGCGGTTCCGGCACGGCAAAGAATGCCGTCAGAATGGTGAGAATCGCAATTGTTGGCAGAATACGAATCGGCATAATGTCCGCAAGTGCAGGATATTCAGAATAGGCAGAGTCTAGGGAACCTTGTTGGCCGTGTCAACTATCGGTTCACTCTCCAGAATGATTGTCACGGGGCCATCGTTCACGAGTTCGACTTGCATATCCGCGCCGAACCGGCCTTCCGCGATGGGCACGCCCAGGAGACGCAGCCCATCGGCGAACGCCCGAACCAGGGGTTCCGCGTGTTCGGGGCGGGCCGCCGCGATAAAACTCGGTCGGCGACCTTTTCGACAATCCGCGTACAGGGTGAAGTTGCTAATCACCAGCACACCGCCGCCCAAGTCTTGTACGGAACGGTTCATCTTGCCGTCCGCATCCGCGAAGCAGCGGAGCCCGGCGACCTTGTCCGCGAGTTTGCGGGCATCTTCTGGCGTATCCGCGTGCGTCACCCCGACCAGGGCCAGCCAACCGGGTGCGACCTGCCCCACGATTTCCCCGGCAATTCTCACTGATGCGGACGATACCCGTTGCAGCACGACACGCATAGGATCGACACCCGAGATTCCCGAATCGGCTTTCTTCGTTATATAGTGACCGGGCCAGAAACCGTCGCAGGGACCATTGCAAGACCGCCACAACAGCCAGAGGACGCAATTATGGGGATGGAAGATTTCTCCCGCCATCAACAGGGGATTATCAAACGGTACTACTCAAACCAAGATCAGATTCTTCTCCAGAAGCTCGGGGAACTGGTCGGCGACCTGTTTTTGGCGGAGGGCAAGAAACGCGGGAAATCCTGGCAATCGGTGGCGGCGGCGTTGCAGAAACTCGGCGTTCCCCAAAGCCGCATCGACCACGTTGTTGCTTCCGATGACCCGCAACTGCTGGCCAAACTCGTGACCGAACTGCAAGAGAAAAAGTAACCTTAGCCGCGGGTGGTCACATAACCGCGCGGGTGGCCGCCGATACCCTCAATGATGTCGCGGAGGCCGGCGAATTCATCGGGGTCCACCTGGTTATCTCGGCAAATGAAGTAGGTGCCATCCGCGGCTGGCGCGAGGACATCCCCCGCGATGGACTCGGACCAGACACCCGCATCAATCAGAATCCAATCGAACCATTCCTGCAATTGTGCCAGCAGACGGGGAATGTCCTGCAAGCTCGTTGCGCTTGCGGGAAGATCCTGGCCCGCCGTGATGACCGAAAGCCGTTCCACAAATGTGGGCTGCACCACCCAGGCGAGCGGCACGGTTTGATCCAGCAGTTCCACCAACCCCGGAGCCGCCCGGACCTGGAACCGTTCGGCAATCGTGGGACGCAACAGGTTCGCATCCAGCAGGGCCACTCGGCCACGCCCTTGTGCAGCCAGAATCGCCGCCAAGTTGGTGATCACGGTCGTGGTGCCGGAGGTCGGTAAAGCCGCCGTGAGCAGGAGCGTCCGTGAACCCGTCGCGGGAATCTGTTCTTGAATCGCCGCCGCAATGGCCCGGTATTCCGAACTGACCGGATGTTGGGGATCATGAACGACTATCAGATCATCGTAGGTGATCGCATCCGGCAATTGGGGATTCCGTGGATAAAACCGATGAATCGCCACGGACAAGGCCGCCTGTCGCTCCGGTTCCGGTGAGACGCGGACGGGCGCAGCGGGAGGCGGAATCACGGACTCCGGCACCGCCGCGCGTTCGGCAGGCTGGGGCGGTTCCGCGTTTCGGTTGAACGGAATCGATGTCACCACCCCGCGTGGCCCCCCCACTTCCACAAACGGAATGACTTCGGCCGGTTCCAATCGTTCGGATGGCGGCACAGGCAGCGGAGCCACAGATTGCGGAACCACAGATTGCGGAGCCGAACGCGGAAAACTCAACGGGGCGGGAATCGAGCCATGCGATTCAGAAATAATACGGAACATCCGACCCATGACAGATCCTCTTCCGTTGCGGAATTCTGGTCGAGACATTAAGCAGAACGGCGTTTGGTGGTCTTGCGTTTTCCACCCGCTCCGGTTGCGGGGCGACGGGGACCGGCGGAAAGGTCCGGTTCAGGGTCCGGGGTCACAGGGTCGGTGGACAACCCCAGACAAAGGAGCGCTTCCAGCACGGCTTCGACATCAACGATCGACTCCCCGGCTTGTTCGGTGAGAGTGAGTGCCAGGGTCATCGCCTGATTGATGAGTCGGGGCACCCCACGGCAACTTGTGCCGAGAATGGTTCGGGCTTCTTCACTCATGACGGCGTATCTGTCCGCGCCGACCAATTCCAAATGATGATGCAGGTAATGGGCGGTTTCTTCCTCGCTCAGCGGTTCCAGGCGACATCGGACCGCGATCCGCTGGGAAAAGGCCGCCAACCCCGGTTGCGCCAATCGTCGCCGTAAACTGGGTAGACTGAGCAGCACCGTGAAGACCGCCTTGGAGGAGTGCGATTCCAGGTTATCCAGTAGCCGAATCTCTTCGAGCAGTTCCGTCGAGAGGTGATGTGCTTCGTCCATGATGAGGATGGTGGAGTTCCCCGCACTCAGTTGACGCAAAAAGTGATCCGCAACGAGGAGGCGGGATTCCTGCTCGCTCAATCCGTGATAATCTTCGCCCAGATCAAACAGAATCGCCTGGTAAAACTCGTGCGGGGTGGCGTAGCGACCCAGCGGCAAAAAGACCCGATTCGCCGTGGCGGGCAACCGTTCCAGGAACCGCAACGCGGACAAGGTCTTACCCAGCCCCGGTTCTCCATCGACGATGGCCAACCCCGCCTGATCGGCCTGAGCCGCGAGCAGGTGCGTAATCGTCTGCTCGGCACCCACCGCCGGGAAATAACAGTGTGTGTCGGGTGTCGGGCGAAATACCCGGCGAGCGTTGCAGAGGTTAAATGCATCCATGCTTGATGTTCCTTCACGCTCTTGGCCCAAAGCCCGGACGCAACCGGGATGCTCACACCTGCTGTCATCGGCAAGAACACGCCGCAACTTGAATGGCCGGTGACCGATACAAACTTGACATTTTTTGCCGGATTTCCGTGCGATTCGGCATCGGATTTCTTCTTGCGGACGAGCCCGTACATCCGGTATATCTTCTCTTCAACTCGTGAGAGTCACGCTTGACCAAGCTGCAAGGAGGCAGCGAGATGGGCAACACAAACGGTACATCTTTCGTAGATTGCGCGGTCGCCGCAGCGCGCCTGAATGGGGCACTGGGGCGACCCACTGCGGCGTTGGCCCGGTTGGCCCCTCTCTTGGGTGGGAATCCGCTTCCTGTTCCCACCACAGTGACGGTGCGACAACTGGCCGCACAGCTGGAAATCGAACGCGATCGTTTTGCCGCAGCCCGACGTCATCTCCAAGTGGCCATCACGGCAGACCCCAACAACGCCTCGCTCTATTTCGACCTCGGAACCGCTTTTCAGGATGACCCTTCTGGTTGCGACACCCGCGCGGCTCGCTATTTCGGCAAAGCCTGGCAACGCGCCCGTACCAATGCCCATTACCTTGCAGCGTGGGGGGTGGCCCTGGTTCGCAGTCATCGTGTATCCGATGGGGTGGCCCGTCTCAATCGTGCCGCCAAGATGGCACCGGGTGACCTGGGCGTATTGGAACTGATTGTGACGGGTTTGCTGGAAGCGGGCCGCACACAGCGGGCGCGAACCATTGTGAATGGGGCACGGTTCGCCATTCGGAACACTGCGACCATCAACCAACTCTTAAATCGCATCCGTTTTGAAGAAACACGCATGCGACAAGAATTCTCTGGCCGTGCCCGCTGGGAAGGGACGGCGGTTCTCCCCTTCGTGCGACTCACCACCACGGGCCGGACCCACACGGGAAGTGGTGTCGTTCGGCGGGATGTCGCGTCTTGGAACGAACCGCACCTGGGCCGACTGCGGGCGCATCGTGCGGAACCGGGATAAGCACTCACTCGCGGACGAGTTGAGCCGCATCAAAAACTGGCCCATCAACACACACGCGGCGATAATCCCAGTCGCCGTGTGCGGTCTTCACCTTGGTCACACAACTGAAACAGGCACCAACCCCGCACGCCATCGGTGTCTCCAGCGAAACTTGACACGGCACGCCCCACTGTTCCGCAATGGCGGCCAGGCGATGCAGCATCGGTTCGGGGCCGCACCCGGCCAGGGGGCCGATCGGGCCGTGCGATTCCAGCAGTTCCGTCACGAAACCGCGTGTGCCCAGGGAGCCATCATCGCTGGCGAGATGCACGGCCACCCCAGCGGCGCGAAAATCTCCCACCCCAGCCGCGAACGCCGCCGAGCGCACCCCGTAGTAGAGTCGCACCTGTTCGACCGACCGCTTGGCTGGATCACCGCCATATCCCCGCTGACCGAGCAGTTGCCGAGCGTAGGCTAGGAACGGCGTTTGACCGATCCCACCCGCCACGCAGGTCACACATGAGGATGTCCCCACGTCTCGGAACGGCTGACCGAGCGGTCCCCAGATCGTCAGGGACTGCCCCGCCTGATACTGACTCAATTTCCCCGTCATTTTGCCGACCACGAGGTACACCACATCCACGGCGATGGGTTGCCCTTGGGTGTCTAGCACTGTGTCATATAGCGCGAAGGGACGGCCCAGGAGTGGGTCATGGGTGCCCGGTAGCCGGAGCATCACGAACTGCCCTGGCCGAATGGCTCGTGCCAGCGCGGGGCAGTCGAGCCGAATACGGAAGGTCCGTTCCGCAACCGGGACGTTTTCCAGAATGGTGGCGGTCAGTTGCAACATGCGAGACTCAAGATCGTTTCGGACGCGGAGGAAAAACCGATGACGGTGAACCGTTTCGCGGTCGCGGCGGTGATGGCAGGGGCGGCTTCCGAGAAGGTTTTCGCGGTGGTTTGGGCGACGATTTCGACGGGGATGCTGGGGATGCCGGGGTAGCCGCTTGGGGTGACGATTTCCACGAGGGCTTCGCTCGGGGTTTCCCAGGCTTCACCGAAGGTTGCGGCGATGGGGGCGTCCGCGATGGGCGAGACGGTCGGGGAGCCGAGAATGCTTCCGGTGAGGTTGTCCCTTTTGGGGCGGCATGGGTACGGGCTGCATGGGTACGGGCTGCGGGAGTACGGGCGGTGTGGGTCGCGGAGGGGATCTTTTTCTGCCCCGTGGTCACGGTCGCGCGCAAAGCCTTCAATTCTTCCAAGCTGAGTTTGCGAGATTTCCCTTTCGGTAGTCGGTCCAATTGTACAGGGCCGATGGCGACGCGCTTGAGTCGCATCACCTTGTGACCGAACTTGGCGAGCATGCGACGAATCTCGCGGTTCTTCCCTTCCGCCAGCGTGATGCGGAGCCAGGTACTGTCTCCTTGTGGCTTCATCCGTCGGACGGATTTGGCCCGCGCTTTCCCATCGCTGATCCAGACACCGGCGAGCAATCGCGCCATGTCCTCCCGACTGGGATTCCCGGCCACCAGGACTTGATACGTTTTCTCAACCCCATACCGCGGATGCATCAGGGAAAAGGCCAGTTCGCCATCATTGGTGAGCAGCAATAAGCCTTCACTGCCTTCATCCAATCGCCCGACGGTGTAGACACGCTGCGGGACGTGCGGCACCAGATCAACAGCCCGTGGCCGACCGGCAGGGTCGTCGTTCGTGCAGACATAACCGGGCGGCTTGTTGACCACCCAGTACACCAGTGATTCTGCCCGCACGGGGTGATCGTCCACCGTGATTTTGTGGGCATCCGGCTCAATCTGGTGCCCCAAATGAGTCACTCGCTGGCCGTCAACTTTCACGCGGCCCGCGGCGATCAGTTCATCACAATGTCGGCGTGAGCCGACCCCGGCGTGAGCCAGGAATTTATTCAAGCGTTCCATATCGGTTCATCATACAACACCGGCGAGTCAGCGCGGCAATTGGTGGGTTTCATACCATTTTTGCCAGTCGGTCGCGGCCCGAAGTTTCGCGGCATCCGCTGCTCCAGGATCAGGCCCGAAATCTTCCCCCGTCAAGCTACGCAACCCGGCACGAGAGGCCTGAACCGCTGGGTCCGAGGGATCGGTGATCCGAGCGATCAAATCGGGAATATGGGAGCGATCCGCTCGCATCGCACAGGCGAGCGCCGCGGCCCGACGAATTTCGGGGTCCGGGTCACGCAGGTGGTTCCGCAGGGTGGCGGGTGTCATGTACGCCAATCGTTCCGCTAGGGTCATGCGGGCCTGCTTGTGACGTGCGCCTTCCAATCGCGGAATCGACCACGCCAACGCCACGGTATACAGACCGCCGCGTGCGGACTTTAGCCGTTTCAGTTCTTGTGGCCACTGGACATCATCTAGTCCGATCAAGGTTTGTGCGAACTGCTCAGCTGGCGCCAGATCAACAGTGGCCGGGAGCTTGGGCCGTGGCTCCGGGGCACCATTGGGGAACGCGGGAAGCGCCACGGGAGTCGGCGGCGGCAATCGCTTGGGAGCGGGAGTCGGCGGCGCGAACAGCAACGGAGCGGCTCCCCCGGCTCGCAACTCCGCACGGCCAGGGTCCGACACTTTATCTCGAATTTTGCCGGTCAGTTCGCTGATGAAATTGGCTTTCTTCAAGATCAGAATGGCGAACGCTGTATTGATGTCATCATCATATATTGCATGATGCCATGCCCCCGTTCCCGCATTCTGCGCTGGGAGTAGATATTGCGCGGCGATCTCATACCAGTCGACATTTCCGATCGTCTGGAGGTCGTATGCGACCGCTACCCGTTCAATCGACCACAGGACATAATAGGGGTTGCCGTGCCCGACGAAGTTTGCCAGAATCTCCGTTCCCCCGGAAGTTGCCATTTCACGTTGGGTCGTGGCCAGCACGCCGCCAATCGCGGTCAGGGCAGTGGAAACAGCGGCTTCACGGGCATTCTTGGGCGGAGCCTGGCCGCGGGGCGGTGCTTCTGGTTTTTCGGTACGGGGTGTTTTGGGGTGGAAGAAGGGGTCATCTGGCGCGGTGGTGCGCGCTGTTGGTCGAGTCTTGAGCGATGCCGTGCGGGATTCTCAAATCACAACACCAACAGCCAACCCCAGTAGTCCAGCACAGGTCATAGCAGGGGTACTCGCCCCCGTACCGGAGTACGCCCATCCTCCATCGGTCGGGTTCTGCGAGCGAAGAAATCGCGTCTCAATGAGAGCAAAAGCATCATCGACGGCCAACCCATGCCGTGTCGCCACCCATAACCCGATTATCCCGAATTGTGTATTGGAATTATCATCGCCCACGCCACGCCGTCCGGTGACGGTCATCGCATTTCGTACCGCCTGCAGTTGACGGGCGGCCTCGGGGTGCAGGCGGGCCGGCGGGTTTTCCGTAGCCGCTCGGGGCGGAGCCGCCGGAAACCCAGACGCGGCGGGTGTCCGCAACTCCGGTTGAGCCGCTGTCTTGCGGGGCGGATACAGTACAGCTGCCAGTCGGCGGGCTTCGGTTTCCGGGATATTGTCCCATGCCTCATAGGTCCAACCACCGGCTACATTCAAGCCATGATAAAGCCGTATACCCATAACCTGAATCAACCCATGATCGTGGGTATCATGCAGGAGATCTAGGAAGATGATAGACAGCGACAGATGATATGTGCGATTCTCACTCAATCCGCGTATCCGCACGAACTGGGCAATCTGTTGGAGGGAAGGGTCTTTGGGCGATACTCCCGCTTCGAGCAGGGCGATCCCCGCCAACGCGGACTGGCCCAATCCGTGGGTGCCGCCTGTGTATCCCGGTGCGGGCGTGTGCGTTTTGCGGAGGAACTCCGCCCCCTTTGCGATGGCCATCTGCACACGCGCGCCATCGACGGCCGCAGCAATGGGCATGGATAGCGGCAACACGCTCAACACACCCAGAGCCCACACCCATCGACGGATGCCGTTCATAGTGCCACCCTCGAAAACACGCAGCGGCGATCACGAATGCGCTCACCCATCATATCACAGAACAAACTCCCGTTGATTGTGTGTGCGCGTCGGAGTAAAAATTTCATTTCTCGATTTCTCGATTTCTCGATACTGAAACCTCGGTATCTTGCCGAGAGATTCCCCAGTCACTACAATAATTATTTGTGAAAGTCGCTATTGTTGGCTTCTCGCGCCTTGATTTGATGTTTTTGAACAAGCGATTTTCACACCGTACAGCGTCTCTTATTCCATTTTTCCTAAATCCTATGGGGAGAGGGGTATGATGCATTTCCGTCATCGCGTGGCGTTTACGCTGATTGAGTTGCTAGTCGTCATTGCGATTATCGCCATCTTGATCGGTCTTCTACTACCTGCGGTCCAGAAAGTCCGCGAAGCCGCTGCCCGTGCCAAGTGTACGAACAACCTGAAACAAATGGCACTCGGGATCCACAATTATGAAAGTTCCTACGGTCGCCTGCCGTATGGTCATGCCACGGAAGATAGTGGTCCTTTTGCTGAGAAACTTCCAGACGGAAACTATTACCACCGGCGGAAAAACTGGTTCCAGGAAATTTTGCCCTATATCGAACAAAATGCTCTCTATGAACGATACGATGCATACACGACGAATTATTGGCTCCACTACATGCCGGATTCTATCAAGGCTGTCGTAGTACCATCACAATCCTGTCCGTCCGATCCATCTGCTCCTGGGTTTGGGGCTGGTGGCACAACAACCGCATTCCAAGGGAGTTATGCGGTATGCGCTGGGGGAATCACTTGGACCGGAACAACCGGAGTCCAACGGGACATTACCTATGGAGATGCCGGTGGCATTTTCTATCGCGATTCTAAAACCAAACTGACCGACATTCGTGATGGTACCTCGAACACCATCATGGCTGGCGAAGGCATCATCCGTGGACGATCGACTAGCGGAACCTGGGGGGAACTCGGTGGCCATTGGGGCGGGGCTCCCCACGGATCTTTCGGTTTCTCGACGTTCCAGCCACCAAACACCTCGGTAGCGGATCGCGTCTATTCCTGTAAGGCGACAACCTACCCAGCGGCCCCGAATGGTGCCCCGTGTGAAAACGGAAACGCGGGTGGTCTGTCCGGTCGCTGGAACTTCGTGCGAAGCTACCACTCGGGCGGGGCCAACGTGGCCATGGGCGATGCGTCCGTGCGGTTCGTCCGGGATAGCGTGGACCTCCAAACCTGGCGGGCCAGCGGAACACGGGATGAAGGGATTGTCACAACAGACTTTTAATGCAGGGATGCCTCTGGTCAACCCTGAGGCATCGGTTTGTTCATGGACGGGCACCACACTTGGCTAACCAAGTGTGGTGGTTCTGTTTATGTCACCACACTTTTCTGAGGGTTCGTATGCAGTCTGTTCGCCGTTCATTCCTGGCCTCTTTCCTGTCCGCTTGCGTACTCGGCATCCTCGCCGGTTGCGGCTCACAAAGTGGACCGAAATTGTACCCCGCATCCGGCACGGTGACCTTTGACGGGAAGCCGATCGAAACGGGGCGGATCACCTTCAAAGGTGCCAACGCCAACGATCGCACTTATGCGGCGGACATCACGAATGGTGAGTACAAACTGGAACTGGAAGCCGGGCAGAAAATCGTGGAAATCACCGCTTCCCGGTTGATTCCCGGCAAGTTCGACAACTCCAACGGCAAACCGGAGCCCATCGGTGAGATGTACATTCCCAAAATGTACAATGAGAACTCCCAACTGAAGGCGGAAGTGAAAGATAGCGGAGAAAACAAGTTCCCGTTTGAATTGAAGGCCAAGTAAGGCGACATGCAGACCCTGCTGGCGGCGGAATGACCGCGATTTCCGCTGTTCTGGCAGTCGGTCTGCGGTCCTGTGTTCACGCGGCTTGAGGTGAGGCGTGGCGACACGGGACAGCACGGAATGGTCATTTTGCAACCGCCCATCTGACCCCGTCGCGGACACCATCACTTCCACGCTTCGGGTTGCCTATCTCATCCCCCAGATGTCAACGGGCCATCGCCCCAAAGATCGGCACTCTCTCAAGTTGTTGTGCGTGAGGATGCCGAGGATTTGCCACCGTTGATGAGGGACTCCAATCGCCGACGGAGTTTGTGATGCGCTGTCGTATGGCCTTGGGACAATTGCATGGCTTCCTGGAAGCTCAAGCAGGGGTCCGGCAACGGCAACCGCGATAAGGCGGCATTCAGTTCCCCAGGGAGTTGATACCGTTCATCCGTGAGACTGACTTCAATGCCGAGCGACCGCAGGAACTCCAAATCCCGATAGAAGCCCCGTAAGTCCAACTTGAGCCGGTTCAGTAACAGTTTGCGAGTGCGGGGGGCTTCCGCGGTGAGGACCAACAATCGGTAGAGCCGGGCGGCCCGATGTGGTGACAGGGTGGCGGCCACTTCGTCTGTTTTTTTCCGGCCCATTGTGCCTCCAGCGAACCGGGACTACGGCATCTTGCACCAGAATGTATTTATGTGTCACGGTTGACCCATAGCCCATACCGTTGTTGATGGTAGTTCCGATTGCCGCGGGAAACAAGCATCTTTTGCCGGATTTTCTCAAAACCGTGTCAGTGGGTGTCTCGTTACCTTACGCCGCTCGGGATCGTGGGTCGCGGGTCACAATCCCGATCAGTGACAATGCCCCGTCACTCACGGAGTCGGTGTGACCTGCACGGTGATCTTGTCCTTTTTGCGCAGCACGATGACCGGGATGGCTTTGCCCGCCTTCTGCGTGGACATGGCATTCATGTAGCCGCCGATGTTCTGGACCGGCTTCCCGGCGATGGCAATGATGACATCGCCTTTGCGGATGCCACCCTTCTCGGCCGCGCCGCCGGGGGTCACATCATCGACCAGAACGCCGCCATCCGTGGCCTCGTAGTTGCCGGGCATGACCCCGAGTTTGGGCATGTTCATCCGGCCCGGACGCGGGTTCGGGTCGGTCGGGTCGGACCAACCGCCTTGGGTGACGAGGTACTGCGGAGATTGCGGCACCACGGCGAAATGCCGAGCGGCCACTTCCACCAGATCAATCACTTTCATCATACCCGGAAGATTGATCTTATCCGGCGTGTCCGAGGGCCGGTGATAATCCCGGTGCGTGCCGGTGAAGAAGAACAAGACGGGAATCTTCTTGCGGTAAAAGCTGTCATGATCGCTGGGGCCAGTGCCGCCGGGGACTTTCAACAATTGGAAATCGAATGGCCGCGCGGCTTGATCGACGAACGCATCCAACCCCTTGGCCGTGCCGGTGCCATAAATCACGAGCCGGTCACGCATGACCTTTTTGTCAGAGTCCGCTTTGCCGGTGTCCTTTTTGTCAGAGTCCGTTTTGCCGGGAGCTGCCGCTGGGGCATCGCTCTCGACGGGTGTGACGCGACCAATCATGTCCATGTTCAGCATGAATACGGTCTTATCGAGTGGGAATAACGGGTGTTCGACGTAGTGCCGGGAACCGAGTAGGGCAATTTCCTCCCCGCTGAAGGCGATAAAGACAATCCGCCGGCCGGTGTGCTGACCGCTGGCTCCGAAACGGCGAGCCAGTTCGATCAGGCCGGTTGTCCCCGAAGCGTTGTCATCCGCGCCGTAGTGGACAACCCCCTTGGCGGATGGGCCACCGAGGCTGCCATATTCGCCGGTGCCCAGGTGGTCGTAATGGGCACCGATCACCACGGTTTCCTCTGCCAGTGGGCCGCCGCCTTCCCACACGCCGACAACATTTTTCGCGGGAATTTTTGGACGCACCACACTCACCACCGCGTTCGCTTTCCACCCCGGCAACGGGCAACTGCGTGGCTTCAAATCCTCGTCGATGCCAGTTTCCAGATCCTTGAGAATCTTCTTCTCACGGGCTAGCAGTTGCGCCAGGATGCTCCGCTTCATGTGCAGGGCGGGAAGTTCCGCCGAGACACCCGCGGCGTAGCGGAAATCCATGAGAGGATCATCTTTCCCATCCGAAAAATGGCTGACGAAGATGATGCCCGCGGCTCCGTGCTTCCGAGCATTGGCGGCCTTGGTGGCGAGCGATTGCTGCTCTTGCGTGAATGGCCCGTGTGGGTCGCCGGCATTCGGGGATTTCCGCAGCACGATGACCCATTTTCCCGCGACTTTCAGACCCGCATAATCGTCGTAAGCGGGCTTCTCCGCCGTGATGCCGTACCCCGCGAATACGAGTTCCGCATCGAGTTTTCCCGGTTTCGTCAATCCGGTTGGGGTGAAGTCCTGGCCGTAGGTGAGTTCACGTTTCTGGCCATCCGGGTTGGTCAGCGTCAGCGTGTTCGGGGTGCCGAGTTGGGGGGAGCCGGTGATCGTGAAGGGTTGGAAGTATGAACCTTCTTTCCCAGCAGGTTTCAGCCCCGCCGCCTGGAATTCCGCCGCGATGTGGTCGGCTGCCTTCTGAATGCCCGGACCAGAAACCCCCCGCCCCGCACACTCGGGGCCAGCGAGGAAGAACAGATCTTTTCGCATCCGCTCCAAAACGGGAGACGGTTTGGCCGCGTGTAAATCAACCGGCAAAACCCCGAAACTGATGATGACCGTAAATACGGCCCAAGCGAGACGGTATGCCATAGAATGTCTGGGGAAAAAGTCCTGGTGGGGTGGGTCTGAGATTTTCACCCATTGTAGCCGATCCACCCCAGGTCGTAGATTGCAGGTATGATGAATCACCCGGAACCGGCTCACGCTCGGATCATGTGCCCACACTGTCAGCAGACGCTGGCGATTCCCTCGGAAGCGGTGGGGCGGTCTGTTTCCTGTACGGAATGCCAGGGGGCTTTCCACATCCCCCGCAATGCCGATGGCTCACCCGGTGTGCCCGTGCGCCCTACGCCAGGACGCAAAGTGCTGGCGGTTCCGAAACAGTTGTTCGGTCCCGCGCTGGCGCTGTTGCTATTCGGGCTCGCTGGCACGCTGGTGAACGGCTACCTCAGCTTGATGTTCGCGTTCAAACCGGGCTCGGATTTGGAGTTCGCCCGGATGCGAGTCTTACAGATTCGCGCAGCCGGTGCCCTGGCGGAAACGAAACGGAACGCCAATGTGCCGGAAGATCAGCAGGAAAAACTATTGGGGCCAGATGCCCCCCTGACCCCAGAAGAAGAAGCCCTTGCGGAAGCCTGGACCCCCAGCATGCGACCGATTCATCTGATCGGAACGCTAACCAGCATTTTCACACTCATTGGCGGACTCTGCCTGCTCACGGGGCGCAGCTTCAGTCTGGCAATCCTTGGTTGCCTGGTTTCGGTGGTGAACGTCGACCCGATCTGCTGCATCCCGGCGGGGTTGGCGGGGTTGTGGGGGCTGCTCATGCTCGTGCGCGACGATGCCCGTGCCCACTTTAGACAGGCCGATAAACCCACCTGATCGGTGCCGGTGGGGCGACCCATGAGGTCATCGGCCGGTCTGGTTCGGTCAGGCCGACCGGGTGTTTCGGATCGAATATTCCTGCCCAAGCAGATAATTCAGCCCACGGCAAATATCTGATGTCATTTTGACGGCTTCACCGCGACTTTTTTTCACATTCTGGCCGATTAGCCATTACAGTGTCTGCATGGAGTCTTGCCCAAGTCTGTGAATCGCGGAAGGATCGCCGCAATGAGCATCTGGCTTCCCTTGATCTTCGGTGGGTTGTGGGCGTTGGCGGCGACCGACGTACTGACATCATCACCAATGGAAACGGAAACGGTTCCAGCACAGGAACCCGAACTTCCGTATCTTCACTGGCAGAGCAAATCGTTCACGAATCTGATGGCCGCACGGGAACTACTCGATCGGTTAGAGCGACTGGGCATTCATGATCGAGAATTCCTTTGCCAGGAAGATGGTGCGTTCCTCGTGCGTTGGCGGTGAATCGAACGGTTCCGTATCAGCGGTTCGCCACGCGGGCCTCGAAGCCGATTTCAAACCCTTTCAGTTCGGGAATCCGGGAAACGGCCTCTGCGGCGGCGTGGGCGTGGGATTCCGAGAAGGCCGCGAATCGGACCACGATTTTCGTGGAACCCGTGAGATGGATTTCCACATCCTGGACCCAATCCGCGCAGGCTTCAGCCACAAGTCGCTGAATCTGCTCCGCGGAAACGGTAATTCTCACGGGCAGAGGCGCAGGCTCCGGCGAACGATTCGAGACAATCTCAACCCGTGGCGGGGCCAGCGGCGATGCCAGAGGGCGAGTGGGTTCCTGTTCTGTCTTCCCAGGTGTCGACAGCGGGGTTGCGGGCTTCCAATTCAACACGGTTCCACGGGGGGAAGCGGGCACACTCGGCGACGGCGTGGAACTGTGCGAAACCGCGATCGGCACCAGTTGCGGACTCGAAGTCGGAGCCGTCAGGGTTTCCGGCGGTGGCGGTGGTGATGCGTGCATTTGTGTCTGGACGACATAGGGCGTGGGCATCATCACGGGCGGCACAGGCCGAGGCACAGGCGGCGCGGGTTGCGACGCTGGAGGCACGGGCGGCGCAGGCTGCGACACAGGGGGGGCGGATCGCAGCACAGGCGGCGCGGACATTTCCGATGGCATCGGATCTGGGGCCGGGGCCGAAGTCGGCGACGATACGGGCGGCGTGGCGATCAGATCACTTCGCCGAGTCGCGGCACGGAATGGCTTCTGTTCCTCACGCGGTTGGGGTTGGCTGGCATACACGGGCGGACTCAGCGGATTCGGAGATGCTGGCACCACCGCCATCTGATCGGGAAACGCTCCCGGCGTGGCGCGGGACTGCGAATACCAACTGGCGGAACCTTGGGGAGACTTGCCAGCCGGGGCATACGGATTCGCTCCGGGGACGGTCGTTCCCCAGCCATACCAACGATAAGCGGGTGGCGTGGCGAATGTCGTCGGATTCATCACCGCGGGCAGCGCCACGGGAACCGGAGCGACTGGGGGTGTGGCTGGTGTTGCTGCCGGTGGCGTGTTCCCTTTGGGTGCCGGGGCAGGGTCAGCCGCAAAGGGATTCCATCCCCCATCGAATTTCGGCGGCACCGAGTTTGATGGCGGAAAGATGTTCGATTGAATTTGATTCATCGTTCGGCTAATGGACACCGGAAACGTGGTCGGCGTTGGAGCAGGTGCCGGGCTGTCTCCCCGTGCGGGGCCGGTGGGCATCATGGGTGTACCAGCGGGTGCCGGGCTGTCTCCCGGAGCGAGCGCGGAGGGGAGCAGACCCCAGCCGAACGGCCCCGAGGGGCTCTCCGTGGTCGGGGGAATTGTTGAGGATGGAGCGGGAGTTGTGGAAGTTGCCGTGGAAAAGAGACGGGCGACACGATCCGAAAACGTCGCGGACGCGGCGGGCACGGGAGCGAAGCCAGACACGGGCGCATCGGGGTAAACTCCCCGCGCTACGGGGAGAACCGCTTCCACGGGTTGAGCCACCCGCAAACGCGCCGCCGGTGTGACGGCCTCTTGTGCGGAACTCAGTGAAGCTAAGGCCAACCCCATCCCGATCGCCGGAAACAGGTGCCGGGTCACGGAGAGTCGAGAGAGTGCAATGTATGTATCCACGGTTCCGATCCTTCGGTGGTTCCGCCCCGGTGACTGCCGGGGTGGGTGAATCCCTTCACACCGTCACGATCAACGACTACGAGGTATTGTGGAGCCCGAGCCGGAACGGGAACCCGAACCGGAACGGGAACCCGCACCGGATTGCCCCCCTGTACGATTGAAGGCTTGGGGCGGCGTGTTCGAGAAGATCCCCGAACGGTTCGACCCGCCTCCGCTTCCGAAGCCTGTTCCGGGGTAGCCGCCAGCCATCGTGCCAAAACGGTTGCCATAAACGACGGGATGACCGGAAGACGACAGCGTCACGGGTTGGCCCGCCGGGGGAAGTTCCAGCGGTTCTCCGGTGGGGTTACCCGCAAACGGGATAAAACCAGTTCGGGCTTGGCTGTAGCTTAGCATCGGGGCGGCCATGGCGGCGTTCCGTTGGAAGTTATTCGCGGCCTGCCAGGGGCGGACACCATAAAAGTAATTCACCGCCGGACTCCCCCCGCGTGCCAAGTTCAGATAGGGGCTCAACGGTGGCATCGTTCCCGCTCCGACACCGGGTGTATAACCGAGCGGCACCACCGGCCCATTGCGGAAGTTCATCGACCCGTAAGAATATCCCGGATTCATGGAACCGTTAAAGTTGCCAGGCATCCCGCTATTCATATACTGAGCCGACGCAAAACCGGAGTGGAACCCCATCATCAACATGAGTCCAAGTATCCAACGTGTCATGGTCATCCCTCCGGGGTTCGTCGCGGATCTCCGCACCAGGAACCCTCACCGCTGCGTGCGGTGAGGACTCTTGACGGATTATTGACCGTTGTTACCGAAGCCGAAGCCGCGTCCCTTGATCTGATTCACGGTCGTCGCACCCAACAGGGTGATGCCGAAGATCCGTTCCACAGGTGATAAGATGCGGGCCAGGGCGGTGTCGATCGTCACGAGTCGTTGGGCCTTCACATAGACCCGGTCACCCGGCATGATCTGGTAGTTCGTGGCCGTCATTCCATGCTGGGTAATGCCGATCCAGTCCACGGGAAGAATCTGATCGAGTTGCCCCGCTGGGTTCGGGCAACGCCGGGCAATCCAGATATTCCGCTTCGAGGCCACAACGGGCAATCCTTGGACATTCCCAATCGCATCCAGGACGGTTTCGCTCCCCGTGATCGGGAACGGGAAGACTTGCTCCCCCGCCCCGCCGCCGTCGAAGATAACATAATAGCGTTTACTATTGTACTGGGTTACATCCAGAATCACGAGCAAAAATTCTGGGTTCAGCCCGTCCGCATCGGCGAAGACCTGTTTGGACAACGATTCCCGAATGGCGGATGCGGCTTGCCGCAGCGTGTACCCGGCGACCGGCACGGAACCGTAGACCCCCAGGAACACCGTGCCATCGGGCCGCACCTGATATTCCCCGAACACGGGCTGAATCGGCAGGCTCCGCAATTGGTCGGTGGGCTTGGTGGGGTCTTTTTCGTCCGGCACCCGAATCACGGCTTCGATCCGCAGCACATCGGGCGGCTCGATGACGTATTCCGGTAGCGTGACTTTTTCGAGTTCACGCGGCACGGCCCCCGGAGGCGGCACCATCGCAATCGGTTCATGTTGCATGTGCCCGGTCGTATGGACACAGCCGATCGCGCCGAACCCGAGTCCGCCGAGCAGTAGCAATGTCACCCATCGTCTATCACATCGTAACCGCCGCATGGCCGTTCTCCGGGGTTCGCGCTCCGGTCTTGTGAGAAACCATCGGTCGAAATTTGTCTCGACCTACGGGTTCAACCGGAGTTATCGGTATCCCAGGAACACGGGCTGCAATGTTATTATTCGATATGTTCCCTGCATTTTACCCAGGGCCACCCGTAGGAGCAGGGAGTCAAGTCTCGATATTCGCCACAATCCGCACAATCGGTACAGAGAGGTATTCCCAGCATCCGACAGTAGGAATACGGGCGATTCTGCAGGGAATCAGGAGATGTGGGAATGAACCGCTTTCTAGTCACGGTTCCAGCGGTTTCGGTGTTGCTGACAAGTGGATTCCTTTTCGCGGAGGGCACACCAACCCGACCGCGGTTCTTCCCCGATGGCCCGCAACCGCCGCCGCGATTCTTCCCCGGCGAAGCGCCGCCCTTGCGTCCAGGGGAAATACGCCCCTTGCCGCCCTTGCGCACGGGCCAACCCGCCGCGCAAGCACCGATGCCCGCACAAACGCCGACCGCACCGCAAGCTGTGACACCCGCCCAAAGCGGCACCCCGGCCGTCAGTGGTTCACCGACTGGCGATCCCACGATTCCGCTTCCTCAAGCCGAAAATCTTTTCACAATCGACCCATCAAACGTCCTGCTCCGCCGGCAAGCTGGTAGCTGGCAACTGCTCGCCGGTTCTCGGTTACTGCACGATTTCGGCGACGATCGGGAAACCGCGCAAGAGGCTCTCCGGGCCATGCGGGGGCTCCGGGCGAACCAGTGGGGTCGCATCGGATCGCCGCGTGTCGTCGTGGAATATGGATTAGTGGATGGTGCCCCGTCCCCATGGGCGACCGCCCCGCGGATTTGGCTACCCGTGGATCTGTCTTCCCTCAAAGCGGAACAGATGCGTGGCACCTGGGTGGTCCGTGATCGTGAGAACATCTTGCTGAATTTCGGCGTTTCACAAGCCGATGCGCACCAAGCGGTTGCGGTGGCCAAACGGTATGGTTTCAATCGGCTCAGTTTTGCGGGGTTCCCCAACCCGGCGGCGGCGTTCCTGTTCGCGGGTCCGCCCGTGATCGGTTCTCGCGGCGGAAACGATTCTCTGGCTTCCATTGTCACGCTGGCTCAGGAACGCAATCTGCAACGCACCGGCATTGCGGTCCCCGGAGTCGGTTATCTCGGCGAACAGCTCACCATCCATCCCCATCAAGTGGAAGTCCGCAAGCAAGCCGGAACTTGGGTGCTGGCACAAGGGCCGGACATCGTGGCCGCGTTCGGCTCCGCGGAATTGACGGCACGGGCCGCTCTGCGCGCCGTTCGTGACGGGCGATTCACCGGGTATTGTCAGGTTGCTGGCTTGACGTTCTTCCTGGTCAACGGGGCGGCACCGGCACGCGAACCATTCGGGGTAATCGGCTATCGGTTCTCGGTCGATCATTTGCGGATTGTGGAACGCAGTTCGGGCCAGTGGGAACTACTCGATACCAGCAATCGGAAACTCGTCAGTGTGGCCACACGAGCGGAAGCGGAGCAAGCGGCCCAGGTGCTGCGGGCGTTCCGTTTCGACACGGAATGTCGTATCGGAACCGGGGAATCGTCCTTGCGATTCTTCGTGCGATCCGGTCGCTGAGTGAACGAAATTAGCTCTTGATGAATTTCGATACGGTCATCAGGAATTCTGCGTTGGTTGTGTGTTTCCCGAGTTGCTTGACCAGAGATTCCATCGCTTCGGCGGGCCGCATTTGGAGCAAACTGCGGCGCAGCAGATGGATCTGTTCGAGCATCTCCGCTGGAAGGAGGCGTTCTTCCTTCCGAGTGCCCGAGGCACTGAGGTCGATCGCGGGATAAATCCGGCGATCGGCGAGCTTACGGTCCAGAACGAGTTCCATGTTGCCGGTGCCTTTGAACTCCTGGAAAATCACATCGTCCATCCGGGAGTTGGTTTCAATCAGCGCCGTACCGAGAATGGTCAGGGTGCCGCTTTCCTCTATGGCTCGGGCCGCGCCGAAGAGGCGTTTCGGCTGTTCCAATG
>JAIXLE010000247.1 GCA_026931725.1 Bacteroidales bacterium | reverse complement strand
GAGATGATGTCTACTCGGAAGACCCCACGGTCAATCGGCTAGAAGAACGTGTGGCCGATTATTTTGGTCAGGAAGCCGCGGTGTTCCTGCCCACGGGGACGATGGCAAATCAGATTGCCATTCACATTCAGACGCGGCCCGGCGATGAACTGCTTACCGAAACCACCAGCCACATTGTCCTCTGGGAAGCGGGAGGACCGGCTGTTCACAGCGGGGTCAGCACCCGCACCCTCGACGGCGTTTTTGGCATTCTGGATCCGCAACAATTGGAAGGACGAATTCGCCCGGCCGACATGCACTCCGTCCGCACCCGGCTCGTGTGCCTGGAAAATACCCACAATCGCGGTGGGGGCACGATCATGCCCCTCGACTCCGTCCGGGCGATTGGTCGTTGGGCGCGGACACACGGACTCGCTCTCCATCTGGATGGAGCCCGTATCTGGAACGCCATCGCCGAAACCGGCATTGCGGGTCGAGACTGGGCCGAACCGTGCGACACTGTCGCCGTTTGTTTCAGTAAAGGACTCGGTGCGCCGGTCGGGTCGGCATTGCTGGGCAACCGGGATTTGATGCGCGAAGCGCGGCGAGTACGCAAACTGTTCGGCGGTGCGATGCGACAAGTCGGCTATCTGGCTGCCGCCTGCCTGTACGCGATGGAGCATCACATCGACCGACTCCGGGACGATCACACACACGCACGGATTCTCGGGCAGGCACTGGCCAGCATCCCCGGTCTGACCCTTCAACCCGCACGGATTGAAACGAACCTCGTCTGGTGCGATGTGGCACCGGAACTCGGCACTCCCCAATCCGTTGCCGCACGTCTACGGGACCACGGTGTCCTGGTGTCACCGCTGGGTGATCGCACGCTCCGGGCGGTCACGCATCTTCATATCAGCCGGGAAGACTGCGAACGAGCCGCGGACATTATCCATCACAGTTTGCGGGACATCCCCGTCTCAAGGTGATAGTCACCCGTACAGTTTGGGACACATCTCATCCGAGACACGCCAACGAAAATCCAGCCGATGAAATGGGACATCCGCGATGCCTTGCGACGGTTCGGGCCAGGCTCCCCCGATGGGGTCATGTCCCAGATGATGGCGCGGTCCTACTGTGCCTGGCTGACGCGGTCCCATTACGAAAACTTTTCGGTTGCTTCGGTCTTGTTGCCGCGCCGGTTACTGCCCCATTTCCACGCGGTGTATGCGTACTGCCGCTGGGCGGATGATCTGGCCGATGCAGTGGGCGACCAAGCCGAATCGCTGCGACTGCTGCACTGGTGGCGCGAGGAATTGATCGCGTTGTACGCTGGTCGTCCCCGTCACCCCGTGATGGTCGCACTGCAAGGAACCGTCCAGAAATTCGCGATTCCCATCACGCCATTTGAGGATCTTCTCTCGGCGTTCGAGCAGGATCAGCGGGTCACGGAATATGAGACGTTTTCAGAATTGCACGCGTATTGCCGCCGTTCGGCGAACCCGGTGGGTCGCATCGTCCTGCATCTGTTTGGATGTCCTACACCTGAGCGGATGGCCCTCGCCGATGCCGTCTGTACTGGGTTGCAATTGGCGAACTTCTGGCAGGACGTGTCCCGCGATTGGGACATGCGCCGATTGTATCTGCCCCACGAGGACCGGGAACGCTTTGGCTATCTCCACGAAGACCTACACGCCCGCCGTTGCACCCCCGCCTTTCGGGAATTGATGCGATTCCAGGTGGAGCGTGCCCGCGATTTCCTCCACCGAGGACATCCTCTCGTGGACCATGTCCCACGTCCCGTCCAGTTGGATCTGGAACTGTTCGTACAGGGTGGACTCACCATTTTGGATGCCATCACCCAACAGGACTACGACGTGTGGACCCACCGGCCGGTCGTTTCAAAATGGGACAAACTCCGGCTATTGGGACGGGCCATTCTGAAGCTGGGTTACCGGGGTATCTTCGACCGTCCAACCATGGAGGACCGTAAACAGGAAGACACATACGACGACCATCGCCGCCCCAACGGTCATGCTCATCACGACGGGGATCACCCCGAAATGGGTGGCAGCCGCACCGGCCAGTAGATGCCCAAATGGGGCACTCGCACTGAGGGTCATCGCCCACAACGCCATGACCCGACCGCGCGCTTGGTCATGGGAGGACAGTTGCAGCACCGATTGTCCCGTGGACAGGAAGAGAATCAATCCCGCACCCAATAACCCCGCGGCCCCAGCCGCCACGGTGAGACTTTCGGCCAATGCTAGTCCGATCATACCCAAGGTTGTCAGGCTGCTTCCTGCCAGGAAAAACCATCCTCGCCGTGCGATCGTGCCGAATGTGGCTGTCAACAACGCCCCCGCGAGTGCCCCCGCCCCGAGACTGCTGACCAGCGTACTGTAATGCTCAACACCAAGCCCCAAAACCATGCGGGTGTACGCCGGGAAAAGGCTCATCACCGGCCAACCGAAGACCGACAGTGCCCCCGTCAGGAGCAACACGGCACCGAGAACCGGACGGGCCAGGACATAGCGAACCCCTTCCCAAGTGGACCCTTCTCCGTCACGTTCCGAACCCATTCCGTTGGTCTGAATCTGTCCCAACGCCCACAACACCGCCGCGAAACTCAAGGAATTCAGGCCGAAGCACGCGGACGCTCCCCAGGAAACCGGAACCGCCGCTTCTCCATCACGGGCCAGCCATTCCACGGATACGAAGACAATTCCCGCAAATGCCGGGCCGATTGCACGAGCAGAATTGAACAAGAGTGAATTCAACGAGATCGCATTGATGAGGTCATACCGCGGAACCAGATCGGACACAAACGCGAGCCGGGCAGGCAGGTCAATCGCCTGTACCAAGCCGTTCGAGAATTGCAGAAGCAAGAGCGCCCAAGGACTCGCCCACCCCAGCGCGACCAGAGTTGTGAGAAGGATGGCATTCGTAAGGAAGAGAACCTGGGTTGCCATAATCAGGCGGCGCTTCGGTATCCGATCCGCGAGTGCCCCGCCAAATGTGCCAAAGAGGAGCGTTGGGCCGACCTGCGCGACGAGCAGAAGAGGTGGCCAGATGGGGTTGTTTGTCAGATCGAAGACCAGCCACATTAACGCGGCGTTCTGCATCCAGGTTCCCGTGAATGAGACAATTTGACCGGCAAAATAGAGCCGATAATCGCGATGCTGGAGCGAACGGAAAGTGGTGTGCTTCAGAGTAGCGAGCAGACCAAAGAGATGGGGTAAGATTTTGGAATGGGCAGTAAGATAAGGTGTTGGACGGTCCATCAGTATTCTCGGTAGCGCGGAACGTGGCTACCTGTATCTTACGCGGTTGTGCGGTGTCAACAGATGGATCACGAGAATCTCCTACACGAATCCGGCACGGCGGTTTGATCTTACGGCACGGTGTATCGCACCCTTCAGCCTGCAGAATTGCTCTTGCGCGGCGGGACACGATTGGCATAACAGAATAATGCATTCATCAATTGCATGCGACATCATTCTTTGAATTCGGTGTCATGTTGATCAACATATTTTGGACGACGGTTTTGACCCGTGAATCGGTACGTTCGCCGCTCTTCTGAGCGAGAACGGGATTCGCTGGTCGTGGGGGAAGTATGTCCGTATGGGTTCGTGTTTCCAAGGCCCGCTGGGTTTCCTCCAATGGGCTCGCGGCGGCTCGCGGCGTGAGTGCGTATAACTCATTCCCATACTAGGACTTGGGACACCGCGCTCCTCAAAAAATTACGATCTCCGGTGAATTATCCGGGATTGCCGTTCTCATTTTGTCTCACCTTTCGCCATCGACACAATTCGTCATTTTGTGGCATTCCCCCGTTGGGGTGGAGCCGAAACATGGTTACGATCAGAATGTATGAAACCATTTTCAACCCTGGAGGGGCCGGGCCATGGTCGGAACCGGAATGGGAGCTTGGTTGTTGGCCGCCGTCCTGGTGGCTGCGCCCACGCCGGGGGCTGTTCCCAAACCTCCTCTGACTCCACCGCCCGAAGCGGCCGACCCCCTGCTACCCCGTGATGCCTGGAACTTCGCGGAAACGATTGCGGACCTGGCGGAACGGATCGCCGATGAATATGCTCAGGAAATCACACCCGAGGAATTGTTGGTGGCCGGGTTGACGGAACTGTACACGGAAGCGGGTTTATCCCTCCCGAATCATTTTCGTCAGCGAGCAGAAAAGGCGAGCAGCCCGGATACTCGCCGACTGGTGGCCCATGATGCCCGGCTCGCGTTGGGGTCCGTTGCCACGGCGAAAGGGGTGCTGGGAGTGATCCTGGCCACGGAAGGGTTCAACCGCGTACTGGACCCGTATTGTGGCTTCATGCCGAATCGGAACGCGGCCATTGCCGCATCGCAATCAGAATTTGGCCTCGGTCTGGAACTGGAAGGGGCGAATGGGCCACGCTGGCTGGCTTTCCAAGCCGGTTGGCTCACACCGGGCAACGGCGCGGATCGCCACGCGATTCCCAACCCGGTCGTGTTCCCTTGGCGGATCACCCGCGTTCTTCCCGGCAGCCCAGCCGCGCAAGCGGGACTCCGCCCGGATGATCGGATTACACACATCAACGGCGATGCAGTCACGGCTCGCAATAGCCGCACGCTCATTTCTCGACTTCTGACCGTCAGCCCCTTGGAACTGACCATCCACAGACCCGGCACCGCACAACCGATCGTGCGGAAACTGGTGCGGGAAGCGTATGTCCCCGAATCGTTCTTCGGTGTGCAACGGTGGAATGATGGCTCCTGGGATTATTGGCTGGATAAGGATGAGAAAATCGCGTACATCCGCATCGGTACGATCGAGAGTGAAACCGAGGAAAGTTTTCGGGCGATCCTGAACGCATTGATCGAAAAGGGGGTGCGGGGTTTGGTTCTGGATCTGCGTTGGTGTCCGGGCGGGTATGTTGTGCCCACCACCCAGATTGCTGGGATGTTCCTTCCTGAAGGGAAGCCGATTACGCACATCACCAGTCGGCACCCGGAACGGAACCTGCGATCCGACATGGCGGCGGGGTCAATCGAGGGGCGGGAAGCCTTCGTCAAGCTACCGATGATTGCCCTGGTTGGCCCGGAAACGATCGGCGGAGGCGAGATGATCGCGGCGGCTTTGCAGGACCACAAACGCTGCCCCATCGCCGGTCAGCGGACTTTTGGCAAAGCCAACGTGATGATGCCGATGGCCACCCGCATTCCGGGGCTGAGCTACAAAATCTCGACCGGCTATTCCCTGCGACCCAACGGGGAGAATCGGCACCGCTTCCGCGACAGCAAACCCACCGACCCTTGGGGGGTCCGCCCGGATCGCGGCTGGGAAATCCCCCTCACACTGGCTCTCAACGATCGACTCCAAGCCTCCGCGGAACGGCAAGCGATTCGCCCACGCAGCGATCGAACCGCCGTGGCGTTTGACGATCCGCTGGCCGATCCGCAAAAACTGATCGCGGCCAAGTTCCTCCGCGAGCAGATTCTCCGCTCCGTCTCACCCTAACGAGTGCTGTTCATCGCACATCAACCACGCGGGTTCACCACAAACTGGGTCCATGCCGCGCCGAGGATGCCCGTTCGCACGATCACGGCGGATTGGCACAACGAACAGGTTTGCACCAGCGGAGCGAGCAGTAGGGCGGTACGCGGTGTGAATGTGGTGGACTCCGCGCGGGCGATGGCCTCTTCCCTGATCCGCAGCCGATCCCGCAATCCTCGCCGCAACTCCTGAAGAAACGCGGTCGGCAACTTCTGTCGCAATTCGATTTGATGCTTGCCGAAAAACAGACACCATCTTCCTTGGGCATCGGGAACCTGTTCCAGCGGTTCCGCCGCATCCATCAACCGCTTGCCCGCGATCGTCAAGCCACTCGGACCCACCACGACTGGCCCGAGGATCGCCCGATTGGCGGGGTCGCATTCCAAGACAAACCAGGCATCAGGGAATTGAGCTTGAATCAGCGCGGATTCCGTCGGAGCCGAGCGGGCCAGGTCGAAGATGGTGCGCCGCAGAGGCGATTTCCCAGGGCGTACCCCGGTACTTTCCTGCCACAAGATGTGCATGGCTTCGAGTGTCTGCCGATCGGGTTCCCCCAATAATCGTGTGATCCACGGTAAGAATGGTCCAATTCCGTGCAGAT
>JAIXLE010000213.1 GCA_026931725.1 Bacteroidales bacterium | reverse complement strand
ATATTGAGTAACTCCTAAGCGCCAACCTTGCGAATCAATTCCTGAATCGTCGCCAAATCCCGTGATGCCAACCCTGAACTGATGCCGTCCAAGCCCTTCCCACCACTCGAATCACGCCGCTTTTTGCGAATTTGTGATGCATAGGAAGAGATCATCTGGCGATCAATCTCGGCAGAATAGGTCGATTGAATCCAGGGTTGGATGTCACTGGGGGCACTTTCTTCACCCAATGCATCCAAGGCCGCTTCTACCATCTGCATCTTATTCGGCGTTTGCACGGGCTCGGCTTTTGCTTTGGCCATCGCTCACTCCAAAATCATTGTTGAGTATAGTAACATCTATTACTACGAGAAGCGATCCTGCCCCCCCCACACACACGTTAATCCATGTGATATGCAAGTTATCGGATTGTGACGCTGAGTCCAGCACAAAAATCGAAATTCATGAAATCTATAATCCACACTGTATGAAGGTCACGGTTCCGCTGCCGCATCACGGTGAAGTCTGAGGGCAAAATGCGGGTTCATGACGATCGCAAGGTTCGGAATGGTCAGGATACCGTATAGACTTTGTCGAATAAGGCATCTTCCGCAAAGAATCGCTCTTGAGCTGCGGACCATGGATCGGTTGGGAACAGCTCTTTCAGCGTGAATAACGCAGGTTCGGAGAGCCTGCCAAATCGTTCCTGAAATAATTGCTGACCGGCATCATACATGAGATGGGGATTGTGCGGCCGCAATCCTTCTTCCGTCAATATTTGTTTCACTTCCGGGTGATACAGGTATTCCAGATACTGTTGAGCCAGTTCTTGAGAACCGCGTTCTTGAACGGTGCGATCCACCCAGGCAACATGCGGCTCGGCCAAAATGCTTCCTTCTTCCGGCCAGACGATTTCCACATCGTTTGGCGCTTCGCGCACGGCTAGCCATGCTTCGCTTTCCCAGGTCAACAGGACATCGCCGATCGACTTGCGGGAAAACGTCACCGTGGCGGCACGCGACGAGGAATCCAACGCGGGCACCTGGCGGTAGAGTTGTTTCACAAAAGCATCCGCCTGTTCGGGCGATTGGTTCCAACGTGTGCGAGCGACCCCCCAAGCGGCCAATAGGACGAGCTTGGCCGAACCACTGGTTTTGGGATTGGCCGTGATGATACGCACCGAGCGTTGGGGCAGATCTGCCCAACCCCGGATGCCGTGGGGATTCCCTCGTCGGACCAGAAAGACAATCGTGGAGGTGTAGGGTAGCGATCGGTTGGGCAGTCGGTTCATCCAATCGGCATCCAGCAAGCCTGCTCGGACAATCTGCTGCGTATCGGGCCAAATGGCTAAGGTCACAACATCCGCGGGGAGTCCGTCGATCACAGCGCGGGCCTGGCTAGCAGAACCGCCGTGTGATGGCGTGATACGGTGGGTATGCCCCTGTTGTTTCAAGCCGTGTTGGGTGAACGCACGATTGATGCGCCGATACAATCCGCGTGTGGCATCATAGGAGACATTCAACAAGCCGGATGCGTTGTTTGTTCCGAATAGCACATAACCCGCACCCGCGGCCCAGCTCATACCCAGCGTCACACCGGCACTGGAGAAGAGTTGACGACGATTCATCATGAGAGCGTGCGTCCTTGTTCAATCGGCAATGGCGTTGGTATCGAGGAGGCCGTATGCAGGATGGATACACTTCCCTTACCCCGATTCATCGCGTGTGATCGAGGATACCCGGCAAATCACTGAGCGACATTAACCCAAATTGTAGGAGGAATTTTTTCGTTGTAGCATAAAGTTGAGGGCGTCCCAATGATTCGTGTCGGCCTGCGGTGCGGATGAACCCTTTCTCGACCAATGTACGCACCGTATCACCACAGGCGACTCCCCGCACGGATTCGAGTTCCGCGCGGGTCACGGGTTGCTTGTAGGCAATGACGGCGAGTGTCTCCATTTGTGCGGCCGTGAGGCGGAATTCCACCCCCGAGCCTGTTCGTCGCAGGCGGAGGAGCCACTGGAAGAACACGGGTCGTGTCACCAATTGATACCCACCGGCAGTGGCGAAAACGTGAATGGGCGCACCATCAGCATCCAGCAACGCCTGATAGCGATCCAGCAAGTGTTCAACCGCGTGTGTGTCTCGCAAACCCACGGCTCGGCACAAGATTTTCGCGGGTAAGGGCTCATCGGCAAGAAATAGAACCGCCTCCAACTTGGCGATCTGGTCATCTCGTGCCAGCGGATCGTTGGCCGTTTCGCGTGTGCGGACTCCGGTGAGTGTTCGCACAGAAAGGGGTGGCCGCACGTTGCCGGGCCGACGATGATAACCTCGCCAGGTTTGTGGACCCCATTTTGGTCTGTGATGAATCATGGTGGGCATCATGGCAATTCCCAGGCAAACTCGATAGGTTAACTCCACCACGATCGCGATTCCGACCTCGCATCCTCTTCCCCAGGGCTGCCGGTGATCGACTTCCTCTCTGAATATCTGCCGAACGGGTTGGCGATTCTCCTGGCCGCACTCCTCGCGGCGGCTGTGATCGTCGGATTTATGGGTGTGTCCGCTCTCCTGCTCATCTGGGGCGAGCGAAAAATTTCTGGACGTATCCAGGACCGTCTTGGCCCGACACGGGTCGGGCCGTTCGGCTTATTGCAGTCCCTCGCGGACGGCATCAAACTGATCGCCAAGGAAGATACCACCCCCGCTGCCGCGGATGCGACGCTGTTTCGACTGGCACCGTATCTGGCATTTTGTGCGACATTTATCGCGTTCATCGCCTTGCCAGCGGCTCCGAACGTGATCGCCGTGGATTTGTCGATTGGTGTGTTCTTTGTGCTGGCGGTGCTGTCCAGTGAAGTGTTCGGAGTGCTGCTGGCGGGGTACGCCTCGGGGAGCAAGTGGTCGATTTACGGTGGATTGCGTGAGGCGGCCCAAGTGGTCAGCTACGAAGTGCCGCGTTCCTTGTGCGTCCTGGTGCCGGTGGTTCTCGCGGGGACGCTGAACCTCACCGCCATGAGCCAACAGCAAATCGGCTATTTCTGGAACTGGAATCTCTTTCACGATCCTTTCACCTTTGTGGCCTTCTTCATCTTTTTCACCACGGCGACGGCCAGTTGCAAGCGGGCTCCGTTTGACTTGGCGGAAGCCGAGAGTGAACTGGTTGCCGGGTTTCACACGGAATACAGCGGAATTCGCTGGTCGTACTTCTTCATGGCGGAGTACGGAAGCATGTTTGCCGTGAGTGGCTTGGCGGCCATTCTGTTCCTGGGTGGCTGGCACACGGGGTTCTTGCCGTTTGAGCCTGTCGAACGCTGGGGGCTTTGGATGGGCAGCTTGTTCGATGTTCTGGTGTTCATCGGCAAGGGGTATCTGTTGGTGTTCGTGATGATGTGGATGCGCTGGACGCTGCCCCGGCTCCGTATCGACCAAGTGATGATGACCTGTTTGAAGTATTTCCTCCCGATTAGCTGTGTTCTGCTCTTGGGCGTTTGTCTCTGGCAACTGCTGGTTTCACCAAGAGTGGGCGAAGCCGTTCGCTATATTCTGGCCGGAAGTGTCACCCTTGGGGGAATCGTGGTCGGGCTACAACTGCTCCGTCCTATCCCGAACACGGCACCAGCGGGAGAGCTTCCCGGTGTTTGGGCTCGACCAACCTCCAAACTGTAACGAGCGATCATGACATTCCACGATGCCCTGTTTCTGATTCTCGCCACGGCCTCGGCGGTATCCGCTTTGGGGGTTGTGGTATCTTCCAGCATCATCCGTTCAGCCATTTGGCTGCTGTTCATGCTGATGGGCGTTAGCGGATTGTATTTCTTCCTGGGAGCGGAGTTCCTGGGGGCAGCGCAGTTGATCGTCTATGTCGGCGGCACGATGGTGTTAGTCGTGTTCGGCGGCATGTTGACCACACGCGGCCCGTTCGACCATGTGCCGGTCGGGCTTGTGGGCTGGGTTCTCGGCGGCGGGTTGTCGCTGGCTCTGTTTGCTTTACTGGTACAGGCATCGCTGAGCTTCGTCTCGCACCCACGGACGGATACGGCCTTGCCCGGAACAGGGCCACTCGGGTTGACCTTGCTGGGCGTACCCGAAACACCGGGGCAGACGGCCTATCTCTTGCCATTTGAAATCGTTTCGATTCATCTGCTCGTCGTCCTGATCGCGGCGGCCTATCTGGCACGGGCGAAACGGCGGCCGACTTCCACGCACCCGGAGGCCGATCATGGTTGAGTTCGGATTTCCGGCCTTCCTGGTTCTGTCCGCGTTCCTGTTCGCCTGCGGGCTGACTTGCTTGGCCACCAAGAGAAACGCCATCGGTATTCTGATGGGGGTGGAACTCATTTTGAATGCGGCGAATCTGAACTTCGTGGCGGCGGCGCGGTTCGTGCCTACGTTCCGGCTGGAAGGGCAAGTATTCGCGGTTCTGGTAATCGTACTCGCGGCCGCCGAAGCCGCGGTGGCGTTGGCGATCTTTTTGAATTTCTACAACAACCACGCCACGGTGAACGTCGAGAACGCCACCGACTTGAAGGGATGACGTGCGATGCTCGAATTCTTCGCCGAACACCCTGGCCGACTCTATGTTGCGGCCACGCTGCTGCCGCTGGTTCCGGCCGTGCTGATTCTGCTCATCGGCACGGTGCGGAACCTCACACGCCCCTACGCGGATGTCCCCGGAATCGCGGGCTGGCTGTACGCCCGGCTCAATCATCCTCGCGTGGAGTTAGCGGGAGCGTGGCTGAGTATTGGGGTGATGGGGCTAGTATCGTTTATTGCCGTGTATGGGTTCACAACCTTACTCTATGAGCATTACCTGCCACGTTTGAGCGGAGAGCCCATAGCACCGTGGAATCTTGACGATACTCGATTGTGGAACGTGAATGCGGACGGTGGTCAAATTGATTGGATCCGTTTCGGTTCGACACCAGTACCCGATGCGGAACTCGACATTATCAAAGCACATTCCATCCATCTCGGCTACTGGATCGAAATCGACACCACGGTGATGTTCGCGATGGTAGCCGTTGTCGGCACGATGATCTACGTTTTCTCATTAGGCTACATGCGCAATGAGTTGAAGTCGACGACAATTGATGAGACGTTGCAACATGCTCGGCGGGGACGGTTCGGTAGATTTTACCTGTATCTGAACTTGTTCGTCATAGCGATGTTCAACCTGATCATCGCCGACAACCTGTTACAAGTGTTCATCAGTTGGGAGTTAGTGGGTGTCTGCTCGTATTTTCTGATCTCCTACTATTACGAACGGCGTGAAGCCGGGTGGGCTGCCAACAAAGCGTTTATTGCGAACCGAATCGGAGATGTTGGTTTTCTTATTGCGATCGCAATCAGCTGGTCGACCTGCAACACATTCATGATCGGTGCGTTGGGTGCCGAAATGCCCTGGCATGGGGCTTTGGAACCCTTATTCTCCCCAACCATGCGGACCCTTCTCGGCCTCGGGTTGTTCCTCGGCTGCGTGGGAAAATCGGCTCAGTTCCCGCTCCAAGTTTGGTTGCCGGACGCGATGGCCGGGCCGACTCCGGTATCCGCGCTCATCCATGCAGCCACGATGGTCGCGGCAGGGGTGTACCTCGTCGCCCGGTGTTATCCCCTGTTCACCCCCGATGCCTTGCTCGTCATCGCCTACACCGGCTGCATTACGCTGCTGATTGGCGGCACGGTCGCCTGTGTGCAGACGGACATCAAAAAAGTGCTCGCCTACAGCACGGTCAGCCAGCTCGGCTACATGATGTTGGCCTTGGGAGTCGGCGGCTGGGCCGCGGGGGTGTTTCACCTGCTGACGCACGCCTTCTTCAAGGCGTTGTTGTTTCTGGGGGCGGGCAGCGTCATTCACGGCCTGCACCATGAACAGGATCTCCGCAAGATGGGCGGCCTCCGCCGTAAGATGCCGGTGACAGCGTGGACCATGTTCATCGGCGTGTTGGCCATCAGCGGTTTCCCCTTGCTGAGCGGCTGGTACTCGAAGGAAGCGATACTGACCGCCGCCGCGACCTTCGGTGTGGCCGCACCCTCGCACGTGGTTCTCGCGGTGGTTCCGTTTCTGGTCGCAGGATTGACGGCCTTTTATATGTTCCGCCTCTGGTTTCTGACCTTTGCCGGTGAACCGCGGGACCGGCACGTTTACGACCACGCCCACGAATCGCCGCTCGTGATGACAATTCCGCTCATCATACTGGCAATGTTCAGCATTGCTGTCGGTTGGGGTTGGCCAGCCTGGGAGCCGGAAGCGAGTTTCTTGTACGAACTCCTCAATCATCAGCATTGGCCCAGTAGTCACTTTTGGGACGATCCACAAGACCCCCTGTTGAATGCTGCGACACTACTGCATGAATATCATCTGCTGCTGGAACTGATTGCCGGGGCCATCGGCTTGTTCGGCTTCGCAGTGGCGTACTGGCGGTATGTTCTCCGTACACCGCGTTTCCACGCCACGAACACGGAACCGCGCGGCTTCCTGGGCCAAGCCTGGTATTTTGATGCGGTTTATGATGCCTGCCTTCGCAAACCGACCCAGAACCTTGCCGTCTTCACTGCGGCATTCGACAAGCAATCTTCCGACCACGGTGCCCCCCGCAGCCTCGATGGCCTGCTAAACGGAATCGGGCAACTCGCCGCCAATACAGGGCGCGGGTTACGCGGTATCCAGAATGGTCAAGTCCGGGGTTACGTCACGATCCTGGGGTTGACGGTTGTGGGATTGCTCGGAATGCTGGCAGTTCTGACGCGCTAACCGGCCTGGCCGGAAGGATTCCTGAATGCTGGATAGCCTGCTTGACTCCACCGAACGCGAAACCGACCTCGTCTGGCTTTCGGTGTTGACGTTTCTGCCCATACTCTGCGCTGCAGGGTTGATGGTCATTCCGGGACGCTTCAAGGAATGGATGCGTTGGTGGTCGCTTCTGGGAGCCTGTGCGACTCTGACCGTGGCGGCCTGCACGCTCATCGACTATCATCGGCTGCTGGATAGTCATTCCGACCGCACCACGCGTTCACTGTACCACCCGGCCAACCGGCTCGATCATCGGGCCGATCAGGCCGCTTACGATGCCGCCCAGGCGGTGCCCAAACCGTTCAGTAGCTTCAACATGTTCACTCGTCGAGCCTGGAACGAACGGTTCGACATCAACTATTCCCTCGGCGTCGATGGTGTCAGCCTCGCGTTGATCCTGCTGACGGCCTTGGTGACGCTGTGTGCCCTGGTGGCCAGTTGGAAGATCGACCAGCAACTCCGCGGCTATCTGGCGATGATTCTGATTCTCGAAAGTGGGGTGATTGGGGCGTTCCTGGCCGTCGATCTGTTCCTATTCTACGTCTTTTATGAACTGATGCTCTTTCCGATGTACTTTCTCATCGGCATCTGGGGTGGCGGCCGGCGGAAGTACGCGGCCGTGAAGTTCGTGATTTACACCTTATTCGGCAGTGTGTGCTTGCTGGCGGCGATCATCACGCTGTACTCCGTCGATGTCCGCGATTTCGTGCCGAAGCCCGCCGGTGATCTTCGCACGGAGGAAGTGCATACCTTCGACTCCGTAACATTATCACGAGTGGGGCGAGCCGTGATGCTCGTGCTGAGCGGCCAGGAAGAACGGATCGGCGTACAAACAGTCGCTCATGGCCAGCTCGTGCCGACCATGCCCGATGATACGAATGCCACGGTGCCGCTCTTGGCTCCGGGGGCCGACCGGGAAGCGGCGATCGCCCGGCTCAAAGCCGCTACGATCTGCACCCCGACGTTCCAATACATCCTGTTTGCGCTACTGTTCGTCGGCTTCGCGGTGAAGGTGCCCATCTTCCCGTTGCATTCCTGGCTGCCCGATGCCCACGTCGAAGCTCCGACACCTGTCAGTATGATTCTCGCGGGAGTCTTGTTGAAGCTTGGCGGTTATGGACTGTTCCGTTTTGCCTTCCCGCTGGCACCGTGGGCGGCTTCGGAACTGTGCTGGTATGTGGGGCTCATCGGGGCCATCAGCATCGTCTACGGTGCGATCGTGGCGATGGGGCAAACCGACTTCAAGAAGTTGTTGGCTTACAGCAGTGTGAGCCACATGGGCTATGTTGTCCTCGGTTTGGCCACATGGTCGGCGGGAGCACGGGCTGAGTATTGGGAAATGGGGGTCGATGGGGCGATCTTCCAGATGCTCGCGCACGGCATCACCGCCTCGGCGTTGTTCTTCGTGGTTGGCATGGTGTATGAGCGGGCGCACCATCGAGACTTGAACCGACTCGGCGGTTTGATGGAGCCGATGCCCGCGTTCGGGGGAGCCAGCGCGATTCTGTTCTTCGCCAGCCTGGGGCTACCCGGATTGTGCGGCTTCGTGGGAGAATTCCTTGTCATCCTCTCGGCCTGGAATTTTTCCTATGCTCTGGCCATCCCAGCGATTCTGACCACGGTGCTGACCGCGGCCTACCTGCTCTGGACCTGGCAGCGGGTCTATTTTGGGACGAACCCGGACACAGCCCAGTTTGCGGAAATGACCCCGCGTGAATCTTCGGTTCTGCTGACTTTCGCGGCCCTGGCGGTGGCTTTGGGCGTGTTGCCGGGGTTCCTCATCTTTCAGTGGATGGAACCGAGCATTCAAGGTTGGGTCGATGCCCTGGTGCGTGTCCGCGGCTAAGCACGTCCCTGGCTGGCTACGTCCCAGAAGCATGCGACCCAGCGATTTGTGTGCTGGGTCGCATGCTTTTTGGCTTTCCGTCTGATACACAAACCCGATATGGGTGTCTCAAAATCTACACTTGTCGGACAACCGGGGACTGTCGTCCCCGGTTCAGTAGGACACACCGAACCGGGGACGACAGTCCCCGGTTGTGTTCCATTTCCAAATCAGACCGTCTGACTGGGTTCGTGTCTGAGAGGCGATGCGGAACGGGGCACCATGATACACGCCCCGATGAAACCGTCTGATTTTGAGATGGGATGAAACGGAATCCGACCCGCGCAAAAGTGAACCCATGCCGTGAGCATGGGTGATGCATGTGATGCGGAGCCAACATCCGATCAGGCCCGCCAGAAGCGGTAAAGCTCGCGGGTCAGGAAATGCCAGACCCCACGGGCGGCCAACAGGCTCTTGCGGGCTTTCTCCGGTCGGCCAGTCAGTGTTCGCCAGATCGCTTGAGTCAGCTTGAACGTGATCTGAACCGGGGCATCCAGCGTCACCAGTACCTTGTACAGCAACAGGGAAACCCGACCCGATCCGGCTTTGCGGAAATAATGGACATAACCGATGGCCACATTCGGAGCGGAAAACCCAACATTCGCCCGGCTCGACACCCGACCATAATGCAGCACTTCCACGCTGCTGAAATAGACGACCGGCCGGCGCTGTCCCACCTGGGTGGAAAGATCGAGGTCTTCCCCGCCGAAGCGGTAACGCTCATCCCAGCGGCCACTCTGTTCAAAGACATCGCGTGGCAAGAACACCGCTTCCCCATTAGCACTTCGACTTCGCGGACTCCATCGGGTTCAAAACTCTCTCGGCGATAGTCGTAGTAGGAGCGACGGAATAACCCCGTCCAGCGAAGTAGCGTCACGCGATGCAGCAGGGCCGCCAGGGTCGGCTTCCGACGATAGGAAATCTGAAAGGAACCATCCGCCCCACGCAGACGGGGGCCAACCATGCCGACTTCTGGGTTCTTTCGGGCAAATTCCACAAACTCAGCCAGTGTGTTCGGTGCCAATTCGGTGTCGTTGTTCAGAAAGAACAGATACCGCCCTCGTGCCGCGGCTGCCGCTTGGTTATTCCCTCGACTAAAGCCGAGATTCGCGGAATTCCGTACCAGAACGACTTCGGGAAACTCGGTAGCCACCATGTCGGCCGCTCCGTCTCGGGAAGCGTTATCGACGATCACCACTTCAAAGCGTGTTCCCTGCGATTGTTGGAATAACGAAAGCAGACATTGTCTCAGCAACTCACGGCAATTCCAGTTCACGATGCAGACCGAAACATCCGGCGGCGGTTCACTCTGTCGAGACAACGCAGCGGAAATGTCCGGGGTGGGGCGAACCGGAGGTAGGGCGATATTCGTGATGGCGTCCTGCAAGGTTGTCATGCAAATCCCCAGCCAGGGGCATCATCCGAGAACCGGGTAAGGCCGGAAACGATCGCCTTCCATGCGACCGGAACCGCGTAGTGTGTCGGTGTACCCGGTATACCTGTACCCTGTCAACCCGGAGTCTCGGAAGCCGGGGTCATCCCGCAGGGCCATTCTGGAATTATCCATCTCGCGTTTCACGCATGCCGTCTCCACAAACTCCCCTCATGTTCCCATCATCTTTCCCCAGCCGATTCCCCTTTCCGCAATTCGCCTGGCTGGCTATTGTGTTGGGCGATCTGGCGGGATTCCGTGCCGGAGCCAAGCGGAACGATGCGTGAGGAGGGTGGAGGATGCAACGGTTGCTGACGAACGGACTGGCGGCGGCCTTACTGGTCGCGGTATCAACCTCACCCGCAACCGCGCAGATCGGCGTTCTCCTCGGTGCGGAAGGGGAAGATGGCCCGACCGGCGGCGGCACCGTTCCGTGGGTCGATGCCCCAGCAGAAGTGCGGGCCGCAGCCGTGGCCGATTTCGTGGTTCTCTCTCAAAATCCACTCAATGCAGGACTCGTCATGCTGGCAGCGAGTCGCCGCGATGGAGATGATCGCCTGAGCAGTCCTGGGACGGCTTGGAACATTCCCGCACCCGCAGTGAGTGGGCAAACGACTCCACCGGGGAAGCCGAGCAACGGGCAACCGGGTGGCGGAGGCGGTGGCAATCCGGGCGGCGGGAGTGGCGGAGGTGGTGGAGGTGGTGGAGGTGGATCGCGGGGTGGTTCTTCGGTTGGAAGCCCGTGGCTGCCTGGGCTTTTACCGCCTCTCGGCGCGGCTCCGTTGGCGGCTCGGTCATCACCTACACCCACTGATGCCCCGCCGTCAGGTGGCTACATTCTTGGCCTCGATAAAGACCCCGAATCGAACCCTCCGCCCAACCCGAATGAAGGCACAATCACACCCCCCGGAGGAACGCCCCCCGGAGGAACGCCGCCGGGAGGTGAGACACCTACCCCCACGACACCCGGTGGCACGCATCCTGTCCCTCAGACACCAGAACCAGGAACGCTGTTGCTCGCCGGGCTCGGCCTCGCGGCCATCGGGGCACGCCGCTGGCGACGGAATCCCTCAGCAAGTGCCGGGTGACGATGGGACGGATCCATCAGAAGTGCGACGATCTCATTTCCATTCCCCATCACTTTCCGAATTGCGCAGCCCGCCCGCAGAGAATCCTTCCGCAGACGGGTGATAGGCGACACTTCCCAACCCGCATTACTTCCCCGCGGCGACTTTTTGGAAGTACTCTTGCGAACCCTTGGGATCCGCCTTCATGGTCGGGGCACCCGGCTTCCAGTTCGCGGGGCACACTTCGCCGTTCTTCTCGAAGAATTGCAGAGCTTCCAATACCCGAATGGCTTCATCCACACTGCGGCCAATCGGCAAATCGTTGATGGTGATGTGCCGCACGGTGCCCGCTTTGTCGATCAGGAACAGGCCACGCAAGGCCACTCCGCCTTCGAGCAGCACGCCGTAATCCTGGGCAATCTTCTTGGTCAGGTCGGCAACAAGCGGATAGCTCAACCCACCAAGTCCACCTTCGGCACGCGGGGTCTTGATCCAGGCGAGGTGGCTGTACTGGCTATCGACGGAAACGCCGATCACTTCGGCTCCGAGCTTGTGGAAATCCGCGATGCGGTCGCTGAAAGCCACAATCTCCGTCGGGCAAACAAACGTGAAGTCGAGCGGGTAAAAGAACAGAACAACGTAGTTCTTCCCCCGGTAATCCGACAAGGTGATCGGTTTGAATTCTTCGTTGACAACAGCGGTCGCGGTGAAGTTCGGGGCTTCTTTTTGAACCTGAGCTGGCATGAGGAAAGCTCCACGGAGTGTTGGCGTTCAAAACCCGGCATCCCATACCGGGTCTGCCATTAGTGTAGGGCGACGCTCCCAAGCTACCAGCGGGGTCTGGCCAACTCCTGCAAAAGGAAGCGGCTATGCTGAAGTCAGAATGGCTGTGGGAGCTTCCCCATCGGCTTCCACCGCGGGAACCGCGTTCTCCGCAAATTCCCATTGATGATCGGCGGCCACGGCTTCCGCCACGGCGGCAAGTACCAACTGCGGATCCGCGGGGAGCGGCACCGTCACCGTCCATTCATCCTCACGGTCGACCGAAGATTCTGAATCCAACAGAACCAGAGGCAATAACGGCCGATGCCCACGGAGTTCTAACGCAAAATCCCGGTCGACCACATCCGCACCCAGAACCGCCGCGCGGAACTGTTCGGGATGTGCCAGCAACAGACGCAAGGCTTCGTGCCGATCGGTCGCGGTACTCACTCCATACCCTGCTGCTTCGAGCAAGGAAGCGACCAATGCATTCAGCAATCGACCACCGCCGACCACAAGAACCCCTTGCCCATTGGCCCGATAGACGATGTTCGTCGTCGGGTCCGGGTCTTCACAGAAGCGTTTCAGTTGCGTCAGTGTAGGCGTGAGCGGTGAACCCGCGATCCGGGCCGATTCCGCCACGGTCGCAGCGGACATTTTGCGGATCGCATTCCAGCACACGGCCCGTTGCCGCGTTTCCGCGTTCCGGGTTTGAGCGGTGCGATCCAGGTGAACCGCCAAGATGTGGCCATCCGCCGTGGCTGTCCAGTGGGCCTCGATTTTGCGTGGCTCCCCCGTTGCGGTGAGTTGGGTCAAGCAACCGACCCAATGCCCCAACCGCCGTGCTGCCGTACAGGCACGGGTAAATCCGTCCATTTCCTGATGCGGTACGAACAACAGCAGCGATTGCCCCAATGCGAACTCGGCATCCAATCCGTAGAGTTGCCCTGCCGCACGGTTCCAACCGACGATCCGATCGTGGGCATCGAACTGAATCACCGGAACGGGCAACGCCTCATTGTCGGCTCCCAACGATGGGGCAACCGTCGGATCGGAGGGATGTCCCATGCCACCGTTCGGGGACCGATCTGCCTCAGATGGGATAACCATTCTCACTCTCCATTTGAAGGTCGTGCGTGCTACGCTTCACCCCTATTGGGGCCGAACACGGGTGGCAGAGTGACCGGATGCGTGAGAATATTTCGATGGGTGGCCCGCGCGGGACTGGTCTTCCTCTTCCAAGAATACCTCGTTATGTTTCGACCGATCCGCAGGACGCGGGGCAGAGGTCAGGAGAGCAAGGATATGCGTAAAGCGGCAGGCATCGGTCTGATTCTTGGAGCCGCCTCCATCATTTGGCTAACCGCAACGCCCAGTCGCTCCGGTGCGGGGTGAAGCCCGGCGGGGTGCCCGACCCCCATCGGCGGTTCGCCGATGATCTTCCCCGGCTTTGCCGAACCTTCCTACAACTACTCGCCGAGTTACACGGCTGCTCCCAGTCCGCAACCGATCTATCAGCCGGTCGCGCAACCAATGCCCGTAGCCATCCGCCCGCAACCCCAACCTCGACCGCAACCCGTGGCCGTGCCTCCACGTCCGCAACTTCAACCCCGACCGCAACCCGTGGCCGTGCGACCCGAGCCCGCACCGATGCCGCGTAAGATCGTGTTGCCCTCAGCGGAAGAGTTAGGAATCCGAATCGTGGAGTCCGTGTCCGTACCTTCCGCGGCCGATGTCGGGATTCGATTGGAATAGTCGAGGAGAACCCGCCCGCTTCGCCCTTACCCTGATGAAGCGGGTTTCGATTCCGGTGGCACTTTGACCAGTTCCAACGGTTCCCACAAAGAGGGATCTTCGGCGAAGGGGAAATCCGCGTTCACGCCGAGGTATTGGCTTCCCAGTTCGTTGTCGTGAACATGGTAATACACTCCCAGCCGGGGGAATTGCTCGGGATCGTACCCCGTCAGTGTGGCTGCTGGGAAAAAAGCATCCAGGCGATAGCTTCCCTTTTTCTGGAAGCGACGCAATAAGACTTCACTCCCGCTGCTGAGGGGAGCATCTTGCAGCGCCCGGTTGATCTTCGCCGGAATGAACGCGGGTTCGTCCTGATCTTCGGGGTTCCCGACCGCCAACAAGCCAAACTGATGACAAAACCGGCTAGCCCGATGGCTGGTTCGGGCATCGCGGGTGTCGATCCAGAGGGTGATACCATCCGCGACCATCGGCCGGGACGCATCGCCGATGAGGGGTTGCCGTTTCCCGGCAACGGTGAGTTGCACGCCCAGGCCGAACTCGTTCCAGGCTAATCGCACATCCGCGAAGTTCGTACCGCCATCCAACCGCGAAAAGTTCTCCAACCGGGCGGATTCCGGCAATTCCAACAAGGGTTGATTGTCGTGGTGCGTTTGGGGCATCGCGCGCACATACGGGCAGCGATGCGCGATGCGCACAAGAAATCGGTTCGGAAGGAGTGATGGCATCGTGATCGTGGATTCCGCGTGTCCGGTTCTCCCTGCGGAAAACTCAGGCTCAGCGGAAGAGTCCCCATTGTTAAGGGTTCGCCAGTATCGGAACGGGCATCTCCGTTATGATAGCCCGCTTCCCGGACTTATTGTGCTGCGGAAAAATAACCGGCACGCAGGGCGCGATAGCCGTTACCCGCTGGGGGCAGCCGGTTCGTGGGCGAGTCTCCAGTCGCCAATTCCAACGCGAAACCGATGGGACTGCGGCCGGGGCGTTCGATTCCCATGCTGTTATTGTTGGCATCGCCCCAACGCCCCCAGACCTCACCCGGTGCCACGATCTCGCAACGGAGGCACTGCTGACGGCGGCGATCGAATTCGAGCTTGCCGTAGAGCGGTGTCGCAAACCCGAGTTCGAGCGGACCATTCGGCGAAGTCGCTTGGGCGGCATCGAAATCACTGCCCCAGTGAATTCGGCCTTCCAGGGTCAACCGGAGACGATCCGAGGAAACATCCGCAACGATGAGAGCCAATTCCGCCTGTTTGATGGCCTGTTTGCGGATAATCCGATCTTCGCTGGTCAAAGCCCGCGGCGGCGACAAATGGAACCGCGCCAACCGTTCTACCAGTGCGGGTGGAACCGGGTGCCGATCGCCCACCTTCGGGTTGTCCGGTATCAACGCGAGAAGTTCCTCACGAGTCAGCCACATATACTCCGTATTCGGCGATAGCATGAACGTGTGAATTTTGCGAAAATCCTCACGCCGGGCGTGGCGGAGTCCGCCTTTCTCATCCCGACTCAAAAACCGGGCGTAAACCTTGAGAACCATTCCCCCCGCAGGGGGTTCTGGAATGACACGTTCCGAGGGTTTGAGATCGGCAACCACGACCGCACCGGGTTTCCGTTCGGCTTCGGGCAGCTTTTGAAACTGGGCCAGTACCTTCTCGGATGGAGCGTGCCCCAACCACTTGCCACTCGCGGAGACGCAACTCATATAGCCGCTGCTGGTCACCCAGTGTTTGTCGAGGCCCGCGGCACGGAGGAATTCGCCTTCCGGGTTTTTGGCATCGCGCATCTGGGTCGGCACCGCCGCCGCGATGAAATGTTCTCGAATCAACTGAATACGATCATCGGTCCACAAATTGGGCTCACGGCCCAAGCGACCGGCCGTTCAACAGCCCGCCGCTGGCGCACCGCCACTCCCGGCCCACAAAAACAGTGGTTTTCCTTCCTGAGCCGCCTTTTGCCGTGCCTCCCAGACACTCGGATACCAGGCAATCTCCATCCAGCGTGATTCACCCGGTTGCGGTTGGATCAGTTGGAACAGTTTGTCGAATTCCGCCGCCGAAACTCGCGGGGTTGCTTGTTCCTGGGCGCGCCCCGATGGGACCAAATTGGTCAAGAAACCAACCGACAGAACCGTTGCGAGAAGCATCCGACGAGTCCACCGCGTCATCTCGATTTCCTCCAGATGGTTGTGGCACAAGCGGTTCGGGCAAAATTGGGGGGAAGGTTTCCGCGCGGTCGTCCCGATCCGGGAGCCACACGGCCATTTTCTTCGCCAGGATGGCGGATCGTCAATCATTTATTCCTGAAGATGCGGGAGAATTGCCGCGGTGAGGAGGGGGGTGCGGTGAGGTTTGCCACACCCTCGGATTTCGTGCAATGGAACAGCAACAATCCACCGTCAAACTCAATCGCCCACGGGAAGCACCGGCGCGGTGGTCGGCGGGTTCAACAAACTCTTCGCCAAAACGTCTTTCGCGCGGTCGAATTCGGGTTGCCAGACGATCTCCGGCTGGCCATCCCGCAGGCAGTCACGGATTTTTTCCAAGGTGTTCAAAGCCATGTGCGGGCAGTTGTTGCACGAACAGGTGACACCAGGAACGGGTAAATAGGTGTGCTGCGGAAACCGTGATTGCAGTTGCCACATCATGTTCGGTTCCGTGGCCACCAGGAACGTCATCGGTTCGGCGAACTGGCCGACATGCCGAATCATGGCCTCGGTGCCGCCGACGTAATCGGCATGTTCCAGGACGTTTTGCGGGCATTCGGGGTGTGCGATCGTCACGGCTTCTGGGCGCTGCTTCTTCAGCTTCAACAGATCCTGCACGCTGAAAATCTCGTGGACCATGCACGAGCCATCCCACAAGATCATCTTGCGGCCCGTCACGTCTTGCAAGTAGCGGCCTAAATGCTTATCGGGAACGAACAGAATCTCGTACTCATCCGGCACCCGGCGGACAATTTCTTCCGCGTTGCCACTGGTGACGATCCAATCGGATAATGCTTTGACCTTCGCGGAACTGTTGATGTACGTCACGGTCTGAAACTTGCGGCCATTCTCGCGGAGCATCTCTTGATAGCGGGCGAGTTTGTCCGGCGGCGCGGAATCGACGAGGCTGCAACCGGCCTGTAAATCCGGGAGCAGGACTTTTTTCGCGGGGTTTAACATCTTGGCGGTTTCGGCCATGAACAGCACACCGCAGAAGACGATGACCGGGGAATCGACCTTGGTCGCTTCGCGGGCCAACTTGAGACTGTCGCCGGTGATGTCCGCGAGTTCCTGGATTTCACCGTTCTGGTAGTAGTGCGCCAAAATCGTCGCGCCGACTTTCTTCTTCAATTCGAGAATTTCCGCAGCGACATCATCCAACACATTCGGAAGAGTGGCAGGCATCGAGGCTCCTTGTTTTTGACGTGGCGGAGGGCCAACCCACGCATACTGGGGTTTCCAGAAAATCATATGCAGATCGGTTCAGGATTGACAGGGTCAACCGCTCACGGGTTCGTTCAACCCACGGACAATCCAACCAGAATATCATATCCCGCATGGGCACCCGCCGCGATGCCAAACCCACGGAGGCAGTACAACACGGTGAAATACAAGCCCGCCAATACGCGAAATAGAAAGCGAATCGGGACATACTCTTCGCCCTGCGGGCCAAGATGGTGCGCCGCCGCGAATGCCACCGCCGCGGCCCCGGATGCCAACAAAAATGCGGCAATGGCCGGTATCCGCACGGCCCGCAGAATGAAGAACAGTACGGAAAACAAGCCGAGCCGGAATAACACTTCCTCGTAAATGCCCGCTCCAATGTAGGTAATGAGTTGCCGAGCCGCGGTCGTGTGAATGCGGATTTCCGCAAATGGGAGTTCCCAATGCTGGAGGAACGCTTCAAAATTCCGAGCCACCGCCCACAGCGCCACCGCATAGAGAACACTTTCCAACGTCATGCCGAATAACGTGGAAAATGGGTCGCCTGGCCGGGAACTCCAGTTCCCCCCAGCGCGAAGCAAGAGAATCCCCAGGACGACCGTCGGCGGCACCCATTCCTGCACGATGCCGTACCGCTCCAACCCCCAGCGGAGCCAGACATCGGCCCCGTTCCGTAATGACATCGTGCTGTCACCACTCAGCAGGAACACCCCACCTTCGTAAATGGCCAGCAAAGGCAGTAAAAATAGCAGACACGCCCACGGATGGCGGGTCGCGGAAAAGTAGCCTTCCGTGGCCACACCAGGATGACCCGCGGCCACACTCGGCCGGGCAGGGCGGGAAAGAATTTTCATTTCCAGGTGGCACTCGTAGCAACCGTAAACGTGGCGGCCCACGAATGGAGCCGATGAGAATGGCTACACGGACTCACAGGCGGAATCCGCCGTGAGAATATGCTCTCAAACCTGTACCCTTCTGATGCCGCCGACCCCGCCTAGCGGATGGCGGGGTGATCGGGCTGCGCGGACACTGGAACCGTGGGAATCAAAGGTGCCAACAGAGGAGGTTGGATCGGGGCCGGGCCGGTCAGATCAGCAGGTTCGGTTCGTGGGACTTGTGGAACCTGCGGAGGGACGCGAACTCCTGCCCCATCGGCCGGAACCGCCGGCGCAACCGGGCGTGAACCGATCGCGGAAACATCGGGGATGCTCACGGGTGAGCCAGCCGTGGGTTCAGACTCCCAACCGTATTCGTTGCACTCCATGGCCAGCAGGGCGGTTCCCACCGTCATGGCCAGGAACGTCAGAGCCAGCATTCCCACATAAACATCATTGCGGGCCGGTGCGGTTTCAGGTCCACGACGTTTCCGGGCCATATTGGCAATCTCCTGTTCAGCACTGAGTTACCGACCGGGGGCAACGCTGGCTCCAAGTTCTGGAACCGTGACCGACGGTTGCGGAATCGTACCGCTGATCGCATCAAAATCGAGATAAAATAAGGCAGCCGCCGCTAGCAGAGCTACCAAGGAAATGGCGAGCATTCCCGTGAAAGCGTTGCTCCGCACCTTTGGCCGCGGGGACTCGGGGTTCTCCTCGTCATCGTTGGCGCGTGGTCGCTTTTTTGTTTGCGCTTCTTGGTAATCGTTATCGTCGTCGTCGTAATCGTCAACAAAATCATCTTCATCATCATCGACTGGACGCTTTTTCTTTTTCGCCATGATCGTTTACCTCGACGGTGTCATGAGAGACAGAATCATCAGGGGCAAGATCAATCCGCCTTCAGTTCGTCGCCGGGTTTTGGCAGATCATTCGGGCCGACACGCACACCGCCAGCGGGGATAAACCGCCCCACGCCTTCTTTCGGATCAACCAGCGTCACGAGTACTTTGCCGAGATACTTGGGGGCCGGGTTCAGGCGATAGACCATCAAAGTCGCGTTCTTGGTCAACCCGGCATCCAACCCTGGGGTGAAAGAAACGTAACCATCCTGATACGCTCGGACGGTTCCTCGGAAACCTTCGGGTGCCATGCTCAGAGTTTCACCGGGTGCGAGAGGACGGCCACCTTGCTTGTATTGTTGCACCAGTTCGTTCATCTTGCGAATCTGGTCGGCGTACTGCTCGGCCCGTTTCCGTTGGGCGTTGGCCTCGATTTCCGCTTGCGTTTGGGAGATCTTGGCGGCTTCCGCGGATTTAATGAGTTCGTCGTTCTTGCTTTGTAGGGTGGTAATATCGGTCGTCAGGCCGTCGACTTGCTTTTGCAAGCTATCGACAAGAGCCTGGGCCGCAATTTGCGTGGTGCTGTCCTTACGGGAATCGGCCATGCTCTTATCGAGCGTGGCTCGGATCGCTTGGGCCGCGTTTTTTTCCTTGGTGTACAAATCCATGTACTGATTGCGCTCTTCGTAAGCACGGCTCAGGGATTCCGCGGAAATGGCGCGTTGTTCTTCCAGGAGTTTTTGCATGGCTCCGACAGCCGTGGCGGCTTTTTGAGCGGTGGCCTTGTTGTCATCGGCCATCTTCTTCCAATTGGTCCGGGTGACATACGCATTCACGACCAGACCATTGAACACAACGCTCAACAGCAGGACCATGAACACCAACAGTTTCCCGAGAATGGTCATCGTCCGATCCTCCCCCTACAGTCAGTGCTGTCTCGTCGCGGTAGCTGCCTGGATAGCATCGCCGTGATTCCGAAACTGGCGGAACATATCGCTGTTCGCGTTGGTGTCCAGTCCAATTTACGGCATCGATTGCAATCGTCGTTCCAACTGATTTTGACGCGCGGTCAGAATCCGTAATTCCTCATCCCAGTTGACCTGGAGGGAACCCAGATAAGTGGCTTCCTCCGTGAGGTTCATGAGGATGGTCCGTTGCGCCACGGTGCGTGCGTCGATGTCTTCAATTTCCGTGGATGTCTTTTGGTGGTCGGATCGAGCTTGAAAGATCGCGGCACGATAGTTTCCCGCATCTCGGATTGAACGATCAAGATCGGCCTGGATGTCTTTCAACCCCCGGAGTGGTCGTCCTTTCGCATCGGGTGAGACGGTTCCCGCGGCCCCGATGTTGATGAGCGGCCCCACCCGGCCGACCAGTTCAAACTCGCGGAAGACGGCTCCACCGACCGCGTTTCCGTTGCGGGCTTGGTCCAGGTTCGTCGTGTAGAAATCCAGCCGTTGTTGCCGATAGGCTTCCCCGTTGAGAAGCAGATCGGAACGGGAGCCATACATTTGGCTGATTTCCGCGATTCTACGTGTGAAGTCCGTGATTTCCTCTTGCGCCCGGTTCAGTGTCCCCTTGACTGTTTGCCCCTCCGCAGTGGTGGCATTCAGGTACGGGAGTCGGTTGGCGTAGAGCGACGTGGCCCAGATCACCAGCGTGACGCTGACGAAGAGGTTCAAGTACACGAAAAGTTTGCCGATCCCGGTCATGGCATTTCGCCTCGGTCGTCCGAATGGAAAGAGTAAAGAGCCACCCGGTCTTAGTTTGGCTTGCGTCCTTGGAGAACTTGGCGTTCGACTACGCCCAATTTCTCTTCGAGTTCAAAATTTCGGATCAAGGACTGGCCCACGCGTTGTTGCACTTCAAACAATTTCTGTTCCACCGTGGCCTGAGCGGCGAGTTGCTCCTCCACTTGTTTCCGCAACGCACTCAGGATGTCTCGGCGTTGGTCACGCTGAAGCTGGCGCTGTTTGAGGATCTCGTTGTCCTTGGCGTTCTGATCGGCGAGGCCCGCCGTAACGGCCACTTGTTGATCGAGAATGCCCTGGCGAGTCCGGGCAAGTTGTTTGAGTTGTTCGTATTCCGCGGTGAACATCCCCTGATCGGCCCGAATCAGTTGTTCGAGTGCCCAAGTCATATCCGTGAGCCGCCCGGCCTGTTCCGAGAGGGCACTTTGGTACTGTTTTAACCCCACAACCCGCACAACACGTTGCTGCCAAGCGGAGGAGGGTTCGAGGAACATTAACAAGTGGGCGGCCCGATGGCGGCGGTCGCTTTCATCACGCGCAGCTGTTACGGTGGGCCGTGTCAACGCTTCGTACAAAGGTCGGCGGGCTTCCTGGAGTTTCTCACCCGCAATCCGCACCTGTTCGGTGGCTTCTTGGAGCCGTGTGGCCGTGGTCTTGTAGGTTTCTTGCGCCGTTGGGTCTTGCGGTTTCGCAATCGCGGCATTGCCCGCCGTGTTGTAGGCATCGGTGGCGGTATCGAGGTCCGTGAGGGCCGATTTCACAGGTGTCGTCGCAGCCGCCACGGCTTGAGCCAGTTTGGCGGTTTCCTCGGCTTGTTCCTGTGCCAACTGAGCATTGGGAGCGTTGAGTACCGAATCAAACCGATTGAGGAGAATGGTTTCCACCAATTTCCCCGCTTGATCCGCGGTCGTAATTCCTGGGATATTCCCGGTTTTGGGGTTGGCTAAGCGACGAATCAGATCGCGTTCTTCAAACGATTCCGCGAGTCGTACCAACCAACCGGGAACGAAACTGCCATCGGGCAAGGCCCGCCCGCAGAGCAATTCCAACTTTTGGTTGGGCGATGCTTGCGTGAGCATGGCACTGATTTTTTCCTTCACCCGGCGGACTTCTTCAATCTGATTCGCGGGGGGCTTCCCATTATCACCGAGCATCGCGCCGCCATCGGCACCCTGGAAATAGCTTTGCAAAAGTTTGGGAGTCACGGACTCAATCCGCACGGAACCGGGCATATCAACGGCTAACGGCACGGTATCCGCATTGGCGGGAGCCGCACTGCCATCCGCTAGGGGAGCCAATGGCAACCCTTGCACATGCAATTGGAATCGAACCGCTGTTCCGGTGACTTCCTGGCGTTTCGCCCAATCTTGCGTGGCCACGAAAGCGACCCCGCCCGCGGCGAACAGGTTGAAGACGAGGAGGATTTTTCCAAGCGTACCCATAGGATTGATCCCGCCACGACTTGCGATGCCCAAACGGAATACAGCCAACGACCGCAACACTTGCGTAATGAATTGTGTCGGACATTCGCACTCCTGACAAGCGATTTGCGTGGCAATCCCCGGAACTTTGGCAGGCTTCGCAAGCGTGACCGTTACGGTCGTTGCGACGGCACGCGGAATCGGAGCAGGAAGATTTCTGATTTTTCTGGATGTATGGACTACAAAGATGAATTAGGATACAAGACAATCAATTTGTGATTGCGTGTGTCGTCTCTTCGCCGTGCGTATCGCCTACGCGGCCGGAGTTTTGTATGTCGTCGGATGCCTCCCGCAATCTGCAAACGGTCGGGAATTACGATCTGATCCTCAAAATCGCCGAAGGGGGGATGGGTGCCGTTTACAAGGGGCGAGAACGGACCACGGGCGCGATCGTGGCCATCAAAATCATTCCCCCGGAGACGGCCCGGAACCCGCTGCTTGTCAAACGGTTTGAGCAAGAGTTTCGCGCGGCCAGCCTCATCGATCATCCCAACGTCGTCAAAGCACTGGATTATTGTGGCACCGGCGCGACCCCCTACCTCGTGATGGAGTTCGTCGAAGGCGAATCGCTCGGCCAACGAGTCGAGCGGGATGGGCGGATCGAAGAAGCCGAAGCGGTTCGGATCATTAGTCAGGTGTGTGAGGGATTGCATCGTGCCCATAAACAAGGCTTGATCCACCGCGATGTCAAACCCGATAATATTCTCGTCACCCTGGCCGAGGGAGCGGCCAAGCTCACCGATTTGGGCTTGGTGAAAGAAGTGGAAGGGGAACTCAACCTCACCCGCACTGGTCGCGGTTTAGGCACGCCGCACTTCATGGCACCCGAGCAGTTCCGCAACGCCAAGAATGCCGATGTCCGCTGTGATGTCTACTCGCTGGGTGCGACCCTCTATTGCCTCGTGACCGGCGTGGTGCCCTTTGACAAAACGAGCCCGCTCGATTGCTGGGTCAAGAAGACAAAAAACGATTTCGCTCCGCCGCGTCAACTCAACCCTCAACTTTCCGAGCGTGTCAGTTGGGCGATTGTCCGAGCCATGAACGCGGACCCGGCCCAACGCCCCGCGAACTGCCGAGAATTCATGGAAGACCTCACTGGCACAGGCTGGAAGGTCGGCAGCGGCCCCACAGCAGCCAACTCGGGCGATTCCCTCCGCTTCTCCGCGTCCGATTTGTGGTATATGGTCTATCATGACGAAAACAATCAACCGCGTACGGTCAAAGGTTCCACCGATAGTATCCGCAAAAATATCCAATCGGGTTTGCTCGGCGATGTCAGTCAGATTCTCGTGTGCCGGACGAAGAACGGACAATTTCAATCGCTGAAGAGTATTCCCGAATTCCGGGATCTTGTGTTGGGTCCAACTTCTGAGCCGATGCCTGCGGCGATCCCCTTGTTACCCGACACCCCGAGTGGAGCGCCGCTCACGCCCGTGGCCAACAGTTTCCATGCATCCGAAACCGTGGCCTATACCGTGCCTCCGAAAAGCTCGGCTGCGGCCTCGTCGACCCGGTTACTCGCAAGCCCCTCCAGTGACCCCAACGCCGCGACCGAAGCGTACCAACCCGTTCGGGAACCGTTGCCCGCCCGAGCCCCCGTCCCACCGCCGACCCGCAAGAAGACTCCCAACTGGACACCTTGGGTGTTGCTCGGTGCGGCAATCGCGATGGCTGCGGCGGCGCTGCTCTTACTTTTGAAATGATTTCCTGATCGGCGTTCCGACACGCAACCCGGATTCGGGGTGTGATAGTCCGGGGTGTGATTGTGGAGATTGAACGGATCCGTCGGTGACGATTCGTCATTTTGAGGTGCGGCAGACCGTATTTTTGCAGACTGTTCCCCTCGGAATGCCTATAAATTGCGACGAACAATGCGGCTTTGTCCGCGGGTTTTCTGTTCTGTTCGCCCATCGTGTTCGAGGTTCCGTATGAACCCCCATCCTGACTATTCCCCCGGCTTGGAAGGAATCATTGCTGGCGAAACCGCCATCTCTTCCGTGGGGGATGGGCTGCGTTATCGTGGTTACTCCGTTGGAGAATTGGCCGAGAAAGCCACCTTCGATGAAGTCGCCTATCTGCTGCTGTATGGGGAACTGCCCACAACCGGGGAACTGCAACAGTTTCTGGCCCGAGTCGCCATGGCCCGGCGGCTGCCACACCCGATCCGTGATCTCCTGCCCCAACTCCCGAACTGGACACCCCCTCTCGATGCGTTGCGAACGGCTGTTTCGGCATTGGCCCACTTCGACCAGGATAACGCGGACAACTCCCACGAAGCCAACCTCCGCAAGGCGGAGCGACTGATCGCGCAGATTCCGGTCATCATTGCCGATCAGTACCGGGTCAGTCAGGGGTTGCACCCCATCGCGGCTCGGCAAGATTTGTCGCTCGCGGCCAACTTCCTCTGGATGTTGCGCGGCACGGAACCGAACCGGGAAGAAATCCATGCCCTGGATGTCTCGTTGATCCTCTATGCGGAACATGAATTCAACGCCTCCACGTTCACGGCCCGTGTCATTGTTTCGACCCTTTCCGACATGCACGCCGCGGTCACCGGAGCCATCGGAGCACTCAAAGGGCCGCTCCATGGCGGCGCGAACGAAAAAGTCATGGATGTGCTGCAAGCCGCTGGCGGCCCCGACACCGCGGAAGCCTGGGCACGCGATGCCCTGGCTCGCAAAGAACGGATCATGGGTTTTGGCCATCGCGTCTACAAAGACGGCGACGAACGAGCCAAGATTCTCAAAACTCTGACCCGAAAAGTCGCGGAAGCCTCCGGCCCGGACCTCGTGAAATGGGAAGATACCGCCGAGGCCATCGAACAGGTGATCGCACGGGAAAAGCAACTCCTCCCGAATCTGGATTGGCCCGCCGGGCGGTTGTACCATGCGATGCAGATTGCCGTACCGTTGTACACGCCGATGTTCGCCATGTCCCGCGTGGCTGGTTGGGCGGCGCATGTGATGGAACAACTCGAACACAATCGGTTAATCCGGCCCCGCGCACTCTACACGGGTGCGGCTCCGCGTGCCGTGGTTCCCCTGAGCGCACGCGGATGAGTAAGATGCTCTGAGGAACCGATGCGGCCTCGCGGTTTTGGCTTCTTCCGCACACGAACGCGTGAGAAGGAACCGCCCAGATGCTCTTGGAATGCATGGAATGAAATGGCTGCTCGATCTTCAGAATGTCACCCGCACGTTCGGCCCGTTCACGGCACTGCATGGCGTGACATTGCAATTGCCCCCCGGACGAATCGGATTGCTCGGGCCGAACGGAGCCGGGAAATCGACCCTGTTGAAAATACTCATGGGGTTGATCCCGCCATCGTCCGGCACGGGAAAGGTGCTGGATGAGCCACTGGGCGGGGACCGCGATAGCGTCTCCAACTGGCGACTGCGACGACTCATCGGCTTCATGCCGGAAGCGGATGCTCTGGTTCCGGGGCTCACGGGTATCGAATATGTTGGACTGGCGGGGGAACTCTACGGGATGTCCCGTGGTCAGGCCGAACGCCGCGCCCACGAAGTGCTGACCTATCTCGGCCTGGAAGAAGCCCGCTACCGCTTCGTGGAAAGTTATTCCCTCGGGATGAAGCAGCGGGTCAAACTGGCCCAAGCCATCGTCCACGATCCTCCGGTTCTGCTCCTGGATGAACCCACCAGTGGCCTGGACCCCGCCGGGCGAGATGCCTTGTTGCGATTGGTCAAGGAATTGGGCACCCTGCACGGAAAGTCGATCATCCTTTCCACACATTTGCTCGCGGATGTCCAAACTGTGTGCGAACGTGTGGTGATCGTCGCGGGTGGCCGGGTACGCGGTCAGGGCACCGTCGAGGAATTATGTGCCCGCCGGGACGATCGCTTCCGTTTGCGGATACAGGGCCAAGCGGTCGGATTCCTCACAAAACTCAGCGATCAAGGAGTTCAGATTCTCGATGATACCGGCCACGGGGAATGGCGGATCGCCGTCCCGCCGGGATGGTCGAACAGGCAATTCTTTCAACTGGCTGCCGAAAACGCCGTCACCATCCGCGCCGTGATCCGCGATGATGAGACATTGGAAGAACTCTTCCTCCGCGCGATCGGTTCCTGAGAACTTCACCACCACCATCCGTCCTCGCTAGTGAAACTGGGGATACTAGAGAAACAGTTCGGAATGCTCCATCGTCTCGCAATCTTCTTCGGGTATCGGTCCCAAGCCCCTCGCAGGTTGTCCCGGTCGAACGGTCGACAACCACTGTATCAGTGGAATCGCACCGCATCGCGGGACGACCAGTTTGCAGGAGGCTTATCATGCGATGGGCATATGGAATCGGGATCGGGGCCACCCTGGTCATGGCGATGCCGGTAGTGGCTGCGGAACCGTTGTCGGTGTACCCCGCCAACTGGACCGGGATGCAGCAACCCACACCCCCGAAAGTCGAAAATCTCCTCGATACATTCCATAAGCGGATTGCCACGGTACAAGCAACAGAAACTGTTCCCAGTACAGTGGTTCCGCCAACCGCATTTACCGACACGGGATGTGCGACGTGTGCCACGGCCACCCCGCATGTCCCACACCTTTTCCCACGCTCGGGTCGCGCCCGCACCATTGCACGCCGGATCTGGGAATGTTACACCTGGACTCCTGGCCCCGCCGTGATTCCCCGAGGTGTCACCTACCCCTATCCGGGCGCGTGGATGACATCCATGCCGCCGATGCGTAGCCCTGGCTTCACCCCCACGCCCGGTTATGCCACGTCCTGTCCGTCCTGCGGCCACAGTGGTTCTCCGGCTCAAGCTGACCCGGCAGGTCCCTATCGGGGAATCGTCGGCGGTCCTGTTCTGATGCCCGCAAGTGGTGGGTATGTTCCCGCGATTGTTCGTACTCGGCAATCCGACCGCGTCACCGCACCGACCGTTCCGACTCCGGCCGCCCAACCCCCGGCCGCCCAACCCCCGGCCGCCCAACCCCCGACCATTCAACCCATGCCATCGACACCCATTGTGTCAGAATCGCACGGGAAACTGTCACGCGTCATCCGCCTTCACAAACCCGCTTATCGCGTGGACCAGCCGTACTATCCCGTGGAAGAAGAAATCCCGATCATCAGCCGTGTGGCTCGGTTTTTCTCGGACGAACGCGAAATCGCGGAACCCGTCACCCCAGCAGCAAAACGGGCCGCGCCTTCCGCCTCTTCCCAGGAGCGGGTCATTTTGCCGACTCTCGGAACCCGACCCAGTTCCCCACTCGTACCGACCCAGTACCAGTCGGGGCACCTCCGCACCGCGACAACACCGGCGACTCCCCCGCTGACGCTCTACCCGAATCGGCCATTCACAAACCCGTAAGGCGCGACACGAGGGGATCGGTAAGGAATGCGGATGCCCAGGCCGCTCGCAAAGGAAAACACCGCCAGAGTTTATCGCGGTGTTTTCCTTTGGAATGATCTCAATAATCCCAGAGTTGCGAACGCCCAACCTTCTCGGGTACGATCGGTGCTGGTCGGTATTCTGGGAATCGACTCGCCCTCAGTCCGGTGTGCCTGTGAATCCGTTGATTGAACCACCCGATGCCAGACCATACCGGATGCAAGCCGGATCGGAACCGCTACCCGGTTACACACTCACCCAGCCGCTCGGCCAGGGCGGGTTTGGGGAAGTCTGGCAATGTGAGGCACCCGGCGGCTTGCAGAAAGCCATCAAGTTCGTCTTCGCGGAGCAGGACGATAACGGCCCTGAGGGAAACTGTCTGCGTCAGGAATTTGAAGCCTTCCAGCATATCAAGTCCATTCGCCATCCCTTTCTACTCACACTGGAGCGTGTCGAATTGACCGCACATGCGCTCATCATGGTGATGGAATTGGCGGATGAACACCTGATGGATCGGTTCAACAGTTGCCGGATGGCTGGTCACTTCGGCATTCCCCGTGAAGATTTGCTCGGCTATTTGGCCGATGCCGCCGAGGCGTTGGACTACATGAATGTCCGCCACGGTTTGCAGCATCTGGATGTCAAACCCGCCAACCTGTTCCTGGTGGCGGAGCATGTCAAAGTCGGTGACTATGGCTTGGTGGCCCGGTTACAGGGGAGCGAGGATGGGACACGCACGGGCCGCGGGCTGACACCGCGTTATTGCGCCCCCGAAGTGGCCCGCGGCGAAATCAACCCCCATTCCGATCAATACAGCTTGGCGTTGGTCTATCAGGAACTGCTCACGGGGACGTTCGCATTTCAATCCAAATCCGTTGCGCACATGCTCTTTCAGCACGCGACGGCGGAACCGAATCTGTCAGGTCTGCCCGCGGGGGACCGGGCCGCTGTCCGACAAGCTCTGGCCAAGAAACCGGCGGATCGTTACGCAAGTTGCTCGGAATTCATTCACACCCTGATGGCGGCGGGAGGGGGGGTGGCGCGTGCGGGCATCCGCCGATCCGGGGTGGTGGCCCCGCCAGCAATTTCCCCAACACGCTCCACGACTCTGAGTCCTTCTTCCGCTCGGCTCGTGACTCCCGCACAATCTCGACAGTCCACACCCGTTCCCGCTCCCCCCGTGATGACCGACCCGCCGACGCTCCCAGGAGTGGGTGAGGTGGTCACGCTGACACCCGCCCCCGCTCCTCTGCAAACCCGCCGCCGAGCGGGAAGCAACCCCGCCGTGGCGTTGACATCCGAATACGTTCTTGGGAGCCCTGTCACCCAATTAACGGAAATCCAGCTCGTTCTACCAGTCGCACGGCTTCTGGGCGACACCACATCCGACCGATATGCTCCCACGGTAGCGGAATGGACTCACGCGATCATCTTGCAAGTTGCCGATTCCCCGACACATGTCCCGCGTCCGTCGGATCTCTCTCCGCAACGCGATGGGAGCTGGATCACCAGTTTCCCGATCAAGCCGATGGTCGGCATGACGCGGCTCAAGCTCGATATCTTCCGGGAACTCTGGAACGCCGAGATCATCGAACCGGAGCCGGGTCGATTTTCTCTGGTCTGCCGGTGTGAAAGTGGCGGTTGGTTATCGAAAAAACGAGGTAGCCTCGACCTCCACATCCGACTCCCGGATACCGTTCATCCGATGGGGGAAGCGGAAATCATCGGGCGTGTCTCCGGTCAAGTGGAGCCGCATTTGATTGCGCGTCTACCGGCCATGCTGGAGGAAGTGCGGAGTCAGTTGCAAAACTGTGAAGAACGGCGACAGACCAAGCGACTCCGTTGCGATCTGCCCGTGATGGTGTATCCGATTCACCGCGATGGCGTACTACCGGGTGTCCCCGCAATCTGCGAAGAGGTATCCGTGGGTGGGTTCCGATTAACCGCTGAATATCCGCTCGATACGGCGTATGCGTATTTGCAGTTCGAGTCCGCGCCGACCGTGGCGAATTGGGCCGCGTTGACTCGGTTTCTCCGCCACAAACTCCTCGGCGAACGCTTCCAAGTCGCTGGCCGTTTCCGCACTGAACTCTAGGGCATTAGCCGGTCGGTGATCGACCGGCATGCGCGGGATCGGCTACAATGGATGTCCCATCGAGGAGGCGGTCATGGCAGAACGCACGGACGACACGCGGCGGGTCATCCTGCGATCGATTACCAACATCTTTCCCGCGATTTCGTAGCTGAATTGGATAACCTAGGACCAGGTCTTGCAATCGTTGATACCCGATCCACAGTCGGCGTGTGTTGGGTGGTTTGTCCCGCTTTTTCGATTCGTTTCTTCGTCGGTCGCAGGTCTTGCAATACGGCCAATGCCACATCCGTTGCTACGTTGCTACCGATGATGCGGGCGTGTTGGGGACACTGTCCAACGCCGTCCGCAACGGGAAGGCTCGCACGGCAGTCACCCGAGTCCAATTCCAAGGTTCACCGTCCGCGGGTGTGCCTACTTCCCAGACGCGAATGGCTCAGACACGGATCACCGGATGGGACATCTGCTGAAGATAATCAGGCTTGGGAGCGGGTATCCACTTGGGAGATGCCGCCAACCGGATACTGGTATTCCGAACCGCACGACGACCCTGGGACGGAATCAAGACCGTGTTCTGCTCCCAATTCGTTTGCTACCTTTGGTTGCTCAGAATGCTAGTAGAGGAACTGAGAGTCCGAATGTTTCGTCCATGAGTGTGTGGAGTATATATTCTCTGATTGATGGAGATGCGATTCCTCCGGGGGCATTCGTGTGGGGCCAATCATGACCGTGCAACCGTTGGGTGATCAGGCGATTCTTGTGTCGTTACCGGATGAGTCCGCGGCGGTGCGGTTCACAGCGGCCGTGCGAGCGGCCAATGCAAAATGGTTGCTCGATGTGGTCCCAGCTTATTCTCAAGTGGGGGTTTATTTCGATGCGGATCAGGTTACCATGTCCGCCGTCATGCAGTTCGTTCGTGATCGGAATTATCAGTCTCACACGGATACGCTGAGTGAGTCGCGGAGACATCGTATTCCGGTCTGCTACGAACGCGGGCCGGATCTCGACCAAGTGGCTTTGCTCCGCGGACTCACGCCGGCAGATGTGATTCAACAGCATCTGGCCACGGAGTATACCATTTACGCCATCGGCTTCGTGCCGGGGTTCCCCTACATGGGTTATTTGCCGGAATCGCTCGCGGGTGTCGGGCGGCTGGCCAGTCCCCGCGTGCGGGTCGAACCGGGCAGCGTCGGAGTGACAGGGCGACAAACCGCGATTTACCCACTTCCCCGGCCCGGCGGTTGGCACCTCATCGGGCAGACACCGTTGACAATTGTCGATGTTGAAGATGGCTTTTTTCCGCTGCGTGTCGGCGATCGCGTCCAGTTTGCACGGATTGATGACACAGAATATGAACACCTGCTCGGAGAGCGATTATAAGTTTGTCAGGGAATGCTCGCCAGACGCGGCCAAAATGGGTATCATCGGCAACATCCTGCCCGGTCCCGATTCGTTGAGGTGGCTGCCGATGCCGCGTTGTTCTCATCCTGTTTGGCTTTTTGCCGCTTCCGTCCTGCTGCTCTCTGGGATGCTCGGCGATTCTCCCGAGGTGCGGGGCCAGGCAAAACCGACTCCCCCAGCTGTTCCCAAGGAATTCCCGATATTAACGACCCCTGCCCATCTCGGAGCCAAGGTGGGGGACACGGTGGACTTGACCCTGACCGGCACCAATCTGGCCAATGTGACCGGCGTGTGGACATCGTTCCCCGCGACGATCGTGATTCCGTCGGGACAGAAAGATGCCAAGCAACTGAAGGTCAAACTCACCATCCCCGCGAACACGCCCATCGGGCTGCATACCTTGCGTGTGGCCACGGAAGAGGGCGTGTCGAATAGTCGACCGTTTATCGTGGATGATCTTCCTTCTGTTGCCGAGACGACGGGCAAGAATAAATCGCTCCCGACTGCGCAACCCATTCCGCTGAATGTCGTCGTGACCGGGGCCGCGGAGGCCGTCTCTTCCGATTTTTTCAAAGTCCCCGTCACGGCTGGGAAGCCCTTGACGGTAGATGTTCTCGCCCGACGGTTCGGCTCGCCGCTTGATCCGGTGATCCTGCTGCACGATGGGACAGGCCGAGAACTCGGCGGCGTTTACGCGGATGACACGCCCGGTTTGCAATCCGATTGCCGGTTGGTGTACACCCCACGGCAATCGGGGGAAGTCATCATCGAACTGCGAGACAGCATCTATCGGGGCGGCGGGGATTACGTTTATCGGATGCGAGTCGGTTCTTTCCCCGGAGCGACCACGGCTTATCCGCTGATGATCCAGCGTGGAAAGAGCGCCTCCATCCGATTCACCGGCCCCGATGCGTCTGGTGCGCGACCCGTCACAGTCACGGCCCCCGCTGATTTATCAGTGGATGCCATTTATGCTGTGCCACACACTGGGGAAGGGATGTCGGGCTGGCCCGTTCCGGTGCTGCTTTCGGAATATCCGCAAGCCGTGGAAGCGGAACCCAACGGCGATGCCAAAACAGCGATGCCGCTGCCTGTGCCCGGTGGTGTTTCTGCGGTGTTCGCGGAAAAAAGTGACATCGACACATTCCGCATCGCCGGGAAGAAAGGCGTGAAGGTCACGATTCAAGTGCTGACCTATGCGGTCAACGCCCCCACGGAAGTGTATCTGCGGGTACTGGATGCGCAGGGTAAAGAACTTCTCAAGTCCGACCCCACGCAAGCAGGGGTCAAACTCGATTTCACCCCGCCCGCGGATGGCCCATACGACATCGTTTGCGAGCATCTCAATTATCTGTCCGGGCCGAATGAAGTGTATCACCTCTCGGTGGTCCCGACGGCTCCAGATTTCACCGTGACACTCGGACTCGATCAGATCGACCTACCGCAGAACGGCATGGGGGTGCTGCCGATCACGGGCTTGACCAAGCTCAACGGCTTCAAAGACGCTGTCAAACTGACAATAGCGGGAACAAATGCTCTGGCAGGAAGCGTCACGATCCCGGCTGGGGGGAATCCGGTTCCGACGAATCCGCTCTGGTTGCCGATTACCGTCAAACCGGGAACGCAACCGGGGCCAATCGTGTTCCGCGTCCTGGCGACCGCGCAAACGGGGAAGCAGACGATCACCCAAGTGGCCAATCATTTCGATGCCACGAAAGCCGCGTTCGGCAACATGGCGAACCCGCCCATGGAAATAACCACGGAAGTGGCCGCTGCGGTGACTCCCTCGGTGCCGTTCACGTTGAGTGGGAAACTCGACAAGACCGAGGTTGCCAAAGGCTCATCGTGGAAGGCGACCATTTCCGCGAAGCGGGACGGGAAGTTCACGGAGGAGATTCAATTGACCTCCGTGGAGACACCCACGGGCATCACGGCGAAACTGAAGCCGATTCCCAAGGGGAAAGACAGCGTTGATGTCGAGTTCACCACGGATGCCAAGACCGCTGTTTCGGGATCGGCGTATCTCCGGGGGACCGCGAAAGTCGCCGGGAAAACGCATACCGTTGTCTTTGGCCCGATTGCTCTTACGGTCACAGCCGCGAAACCGGCTCCCCCGGCGAAGAAATAGGACCATCACACCGGTCGGGCAGTCCGACTCACCCCCCCGCGTGGAGTGCATCATGTTCCGGTTGTGGATTGGGTTTGTGGTCATCATGATGAGTGTTCCCCTGCACGCAGCGGACCCGCGGACCCCCTACGTTGTGGGGCATCGGGGTCTACTGCATCATGCTCCTGAAAACACGTTGGCCGGGTTCCGCGCCTGTTTGAATCTGCGTATCGGGTTCGAGTTTGATGTCACCCGGTCGAAAGATGGCACATTGGTTTGCATTCACGATGATTCCGTGAACCGCACGACCAACGGACAAGGCCGAGTCGCGGACATGACCCTGGAGCAATTGCGACAACTGGATGCCGGGAGTCGGTTTGATCAGAAATTCGCCGGTGAGAAGATTCCGACCATCGACGAAGTTCTGAAGCTCATTGCCGAGTATCGGGATTATGATGTTCTCATTACCGTGGATCTGAAAGCGGCTGGGGTGGAACAGGACGTGGTGCAACTGGCGGAAAAGTATCGCGTACTGCATCGGTTGCTGTTTATCGGCACGACCATTTCCAGCCCCGCCGTACGCAAACAGCTCAAATCCGCATCACACCAAGCGATCACGGCGGCGCTCGCCAACAACTCCGGCGAGTTTGCACACGCTCTGGCAGCCGATGCGGATTGGGTCTACTTGCGGTTCCTGCCGAACGCGGAGCAGATGCAAGCGATTCGGCAAGTGAAAAAGCGGGTGTTCATCGCGGGAAAGTTCATCAGTGAGAACCAACCCGGCAACTGGCGACAAATGCAAGAGCAGGAAGTCGATGGAATCCTCACGGACTTCCCGCTCACAATGGCCCATCATTTTCGTCTGAGTCGGCAAAAACCGTGAAGCCGACCAACGGGAGGGGATGCTGGCCACCGCCAGCATTAGCGCACGACACTGAAGCCGAATGAGACACCAGGACGCCCCCAACCCCCTCCGTAACCGGGGACACCATATCCGGGGACGATCACCCGCCCGCCCGGATAGCCACCGTAGCCAGGGGCATACCAACCCGAACCGTAACCATGTCCATGTCCGTAGCCATGTCCATGTCCGTAGCCATGTCCATGTCCGTAACCATGTCCATGTCCGTAACCATGTCCATGTCCGTAGCCATGGCCATGTCCGTAGCCATGGCCATGATGATAGTCACCCGCTGATGCGGTGCCGCTGAAACCGAACATTGTGATTGTGGCCAAAACGGCGGCAAAAAGAAACGCTTTCATGTTCAAGCCTCCTAAGTGTCCTTCTTGGTGACATCGGCCGGAGTGGAAGGTGAGGCCGGTGCTTGCACCAAGGGAACGACTGCCGGGGAGACGGTTTGCGCGGGAGTTGGCGAAACTTCAATCAATTTCAAAAAATTCGGAAAATAAAACAGCAGCAATCCGATGCTCAACCCCACCACATAGCCCTGCGGCAAACCATACGCCGCGAGGGCGACAACCAGCGCAATCGTCATCGTTCGCCGATCCGCGGCCTGATCGGCGATCAACCGCATCAGGGCGAGTGCCTCATACGCCAGGACAATGCCGAGGACAGGTAACGGGAACACTTCCAGTACCTGCGACAATGTCTCACCGAAGAACAGGCCGATGACGAGGTACACCGTCCCATAAATCACCACCGAACCGCCCGTCCGTCCACCGAAAGCATGATGTCCGGCCAACCCACCACTGCCATGACAGATCGGTACACCGCCGAACCAGGGGGCCAGAAGATTCACCACGCCATAGGTCATGCCGATCTTCTTCACTGAAATCGACCGTTGGGGAAAAAGATCGGCCACGGTTTGCTTGGTCGCAATGACGGAGTTCGCCAGGGAGAGTGGCAATTGCGGGATGACCAGCAGCCAAAAACCCGTCACGATGTTGTCTGAAGTCGGTGCATGAAACGTGGGGAGTCCGAATCCGATCCCCTCGACGAGTACCGTGGGGTGAACGCGGAACGTGAGGGCGTACACCGCGCCGATCAGGATCAGGACCAGCCCACCGGGCACACGGCGATTGCCCGCGAGTATCACCAGGGCCGCGAACCCCGCACCCGCCACGATGAACCCAGCCGTGCCCTGAGATGGGACATAGGTTTTCAACGCAATCGTGGCGAGCGTGAGGCCCAAGCCAAACTGAATCCCGCGAATCACGCATCGGGGCACGAGTCGGTCCAGCCGGTCGAGCGACCCCGTGACCGCCAAGAGGAACATAATCAACCCGATGGCCAACCCCGCGCCGAACAGCACATCGCCAGCGATTTTCCCCGCGATGACGAGAGCGGCCATCCCCTTCAACGGTTGGACCGGCATTGGCAAGCCATAAATCCACCCCGTCAGAATTTGCATCACACCGAAGACGACAAACACGCCCGGCGCATGCAACCCGGCCGCCATAATCATGCCGACGAGTAAGGGAAGATCGGTTCCGATGTCGCCAAAACTGCCGGCCAGTTCATGACGGTCCAGGCGGATACGCGGTGTCGGTGTCGGTTCCATGCTCATGCAGACGGCCTGTGCGGGTCTCACCAATTTGGTTGGCTTGCCAGTAGCGATCCGTGTTCACATCCAGGCAGGTGAGCCAACCCGATTTGTACACGCCGGTGTCGATACACACCGTACAACCATGATCGCGTGGTCGGCCCCCCGGAACGCTGGAATGGCCGACGATCACGGTTTTACCGGAAACATGGCGGATCGGCCCGGAAAGAAACGTCCAGAAGAGCATATCCTCGAACTGTTCTTCTAACGGTAAATCGGCATCGAGATTCGCATGAACGAAAATGTGTGAGGGAGTTTCATACCAATCCCGCAACCCTGTGGTAAGGAATTCCCAGTGTTCATGTGGCACTTCATCAAAACCGGCTGGGGAACCATCTGCCGAGTACGACATCAAGGCACGATCCCCGCCGACCGAGAGCCAATCGGCTCGCAGGCCGCGATTCTGGCGTGCATGATTCATCATAATCTCATGGTTGCCCCGCAGAAAAATCGTCCGCGGATGAGAGACACGCAAGCCGAGGAGTCGATCGAGAACCCCTTTCGTATCCGGCCCTCGATCCACATAGTCGCCAAGGAAGATGAGCTGATCCTGGGGAGCGGGTTGTACAACCTGAAGCAGTGCATCCAAAGCCACCGAGCAGCCGTGAATGTCGCCAATGGCCAGAGTACGCATAAGCATCAATTACAGTTGGACGAACCGGAACGAGAATACACACACGCGATCCGGGTGCGAATCGTGAAGTTACTCCCGTGATTATAGCTGTTTCACGGATCACGGGTTCCCTTTCTTCACAGATGGCATTTCCGACAATCTGATCAGTGACAATCGGGTCCGCCGTCGAGATGGGTCACGGTTTTCGTGGAAATTCCCAGATTATGCGAACTTTAGGGAATGGGCATCGTCTATGGGAATGGGTGGCCCCAGCCGGTCAGGAGAAATGCAGACTATGGTAACTGCCACACCTGATTCAGGTGCGCGTGGCTCAGATTTGCCAAATCTGTTACTGCAGATCCTCCGACTCGACCAGACTTCGGGGCCACTCCTTTATCAAATGTATCGGGAGTAGAATGTGTCCCTGCAAGAAGTCATTATCAAAGACACGCATCGGGGGTTGTACTACGAAGACGGGGTGTTGATCCAGGTACTCGGAGCGGGTCGATACCAATTCCCTCTGCCCAAACCGGGCCAGGGGTTTTCCTGGTTCCGTCGTCAGCCACAGTGCGAAGTGATTCTCGTGGATATGCGGGCGCGTGACTTGACCATCAAAGGCCAGGAAATCCTGACCGCTGACAAGGTGGCCATTCGGGTGAGTATTTTAGTGCAGTTCGCCGTGGTCGATGCCCAAGCGGCTGTTCACGCGGTGGCGAATTATGAAGACCGATTGTACAGCGATGTCCAACTGGCGGCCCGGCGGTCGCTCGCATCCATGAAGCTGGAAGAAATTTTGACGAACCGGCACCGGCTCAGTGAAGAGATTCTCCGCGATGTCAAGGAATCCGCGGCGAGTTATGGAGTGGCCATTGGGCGTGCGGATGTGAAGGATCTGGTTTTCCCTGGGAATCTGCAAGAAATCATGAATCGGGTACTGGCCGCCGAGCGCACGAGCGAGGCCCAACTCGTCGAAGCGCGGACCAAAGCCGAGGTGCAGCGCATCGAAGCACAGACCAAGGCCGAAAGCCAGCGTCTCCAGGCACAGTCAGAAGCCGAAACCGCGCGACTCCAGGCGGAAACTCGGGTGGCCGCGCAACGTCTGGTGGCTCAGGCGGAAATCCAGACGCTGGAAGAACGTAGCGCCAAAGCCGATGCGTATGACCAGCACCCCGCCTTGCTCCGCCTGGAAGAACTCGCCACGCTACGCGAACTGGCCCGCAACGCCAACGCTCGACTGTACCTGGACTTCAACCGGAAGCCCGACTTTGTCGAGGAACCGGAAAAATAACCGGGAAGACCGGGCAGGGGCCAACGGCTTTACGCACCCAACCCCTGTTTCACGGTGCGAATGTAAGCCTCAAAATTCGCTACGGGTGTCTCCTTGCCGACACCGTGATTGAGGTTCACGATGTGCCGTTGACCGCCGCCCTCACGCAGGCAACGGCGGACCTCGGCTTCCACCGCGTCCGGGGTGCCCGTTCGGAGGATGGTTTCATCCACATTCCCCTGGAAAACGAGATGCGGGTACGCTTGCCGAGCCGCGGCGAGATTGTGACTGGTGCCCAGGCTAATCACCTCCGCCCCGGTACGGGTCATGCGTTCCAGGTACGGGCATTCCTTCACGAAGAGAACGCGGGGCACTCCGGTCGCGGTGCGGAAGATGGTTTCGTGGTACGGTTGCGCCCAGCGGTCGTACTCGGCCTCGGTCAGCATCCCGGCCCAGGAGTCGAACAGTTGATAAATGTCGGCCCCATCCGCGATGAGCGTGTTCAGGAAACCGCCGGTAGCCACAGACAGCTTTTCGAGCAATTCTTCCCAAACCAGCGGGTTTTCCGCTGCGAATCGGCGGGTGGCATCCATGTGTTTGCCGGTGCCGATGCAGTACGCCGCGACAGTGAAGGGTGAACCTGCGAAGACGAACACCGGCAACTCCCCGCGTAATTCTTCCCGAACCCGCTTGAGCAGTTGCCGAATGTGAGCGTAGGTATCGGGGTGCGGTTCCGCCGTGAGCCGCTTCAAGTCCTCGCGTGTCTGAATCGGTCGATCGGGGGTGGGGCCGGTGTCTTTCACCAATTCAAACGGCAAGCCCATCGCCAGCGGCAGCGTGGTGATGTCGTAGAAGAGGATGATCGCATCCACACCGTACCGCTTGGGGCAGAGTGTCCCCAAGGTGGCGCGTTCCACGTTCTCGGAGAACTCAAAGAACGGCAAACCGGCTCGCACGGCGTTGAACCCCGGATCCCAGCGGCCCGCTTGCCGCATGGCCCAGACCGGCGGACGTTCCACAACCTCCCCCCGTGCGGCCCGAATCAGCAAATGGGGAGATGAAGAATGAGCAGCGACAGGATGCGACATGACAACTCAATTGGCAGGAAGAACAAGTCTACGGGTCACGACCAGCCACGGGGCAACCGCGGCGATCTCCTCACCAACATATCGAGTTCACCCCCGGAAAGGAACCGTGAGGAGTCAGACCGTGGCGGCCTTTGTGTCAACGCTGTCGCGGGGCTTGGGTTCATTCCGAGACTCGGCCTGATCGCGGATGGCTTCGTACAATCGTGCCGCGTCCCGGTGGGCGGCAACATCGTGGACACGCCAAATGTCCGCCCCGTGCGTGGCCGTGGCGAAACAGGCCACCGCCAGGGAACCCGCCAGCCGATCGCCGCGTTCGCGGTTGATAATGGTGCCGATCACCCCTTTCCGAGATACTCCGAGAACGATTGGCCGACCGAGAGAACGCAACTCCGCGAGATGCGCCAACAGTTGCAGATTGTGCGGCATCGTTTTCCCAAATCCGATACCGGGGTCCACGGTCAGTGCCTCCAGGGGAATCCCGGCATCGCAGAGTTTGGCAATACGATCGCTGAGGAAGTCCCGAACGGATGTGGTGACATCGTCATAGCGTGGGTCCACCTGCATCGTTTGCGGTGTTCCTTGCATGTGCATGATGACAACCCCGGCTCCCGTTTTCGCGCAGAGAGCCGGCATCGCGGGGTCGCCGGTCAAACCTGTGATGTCGTTGACGATGACGGCTCCGGCATCCAGGCAGGCCCGCGCCACCGATGCCTTGGTGGTGTCGACGGAAATGGGAATCTGGGTGCGTTTGGCCAACTCCCGGACGACGGGCAGCACGCGGGCCAGTTCGTCGACTGCGGGAACAGGCTGGGAACCGGGCCGGGTGGATTCGCCGCCAACGTCGAGGATGTCGGCTCCATCGGCCACGAGTTGCAATCCATGAGCGATTGCTGCATCAGGATCAAAGAATTGGCCACCATCCGAAAAGCTGTCCGGGGTGACGTTGACAATCCCCATGACGAGCGGACGGTGCCCAAGCGTGAATCGGTATTCGCGGCAAAGCCAGTGCATGTGCGGAGAGATGTTTCGGAGCTCATGGGGCCGAATCGCAACAAACCCTCTGCCCATGACCCGTAGGAATGGACAGAGGGTTGCACGATCGGGAACGCGAACCTAGCCGAGGTTCATGCTGATGAGAAACTCGGCATTGGTCTTGGTCTTACGGGCACGGTTGACGAGCAGTTCCATCGCTTCGACCGCGTGCATGTCGGCTAGCACACGACGAAGGATGGCGACCTTCTGCAATTCTTCCGGGTGCAGAAGGAGGTCTTCCTTCCGGGTGCCGCTGCGGTTGACATCAATCGCGGGGTAGACTCGTTTCTCGACGAGACGGCGATCGAGGTGGAGTTCGCTGTTGCCGGTGCCTTTGAATTCTTCAAAGATCACGTCGTCCATCCGGCTGCCGGTGTCGATGAGTGCCGTGGCGAGGATGGTCAGCGAGCCGCCTTCCTCGACGTTGCGGGCCGCCCCGAAGAAGCGTTTGGGCTTCTGCATGGCGTTGCTATCGAGGCCGCCGGAAAGCAGTTTCCCACCGCCAGGGGCTTCGGTGTTGTGCGCCCGAGCCAGCCGGGTGATACTGTCCAGCAGAATCACCACATCCTTTTTGTTCTCGACCATCCGTTTGGCTTTTTCGAGTACAATCTCGCTGACGTGGATATGTTCTTCTGGCGGTTCGTCAAAGGTACTGGCGACGACTTCAGCGTTCGGCCCTTGGACCAACCGTTGCATTTCCGTCACTTCTTCGGGTCGTTCATCGACCAGGAGAACGAAGACGTAGGCTTCGGGGTGATTTTTGAGGATGGCGTTGGCCATCTTCGAGAGCAGAATCGTTTTCCCGGTGCGGGGCGGTGCGACGATCAGGCCACGTTGCCCTTTGCCGATTGGCGTGACCAAGTCGACAATCCGCATGGACATCTCATCGGGCGCGGATTCGAGCGAGAGTCGCTGATTGGGGTGCAGCGGGGTCAGATCCTCGAAACTGGTGACGGATGCCCCTTCTTCGGGGTGTCGGCCATTGACCAGTTCAATCTGCATCAGGGCGAAGTTGTCCTGATTTTCGATCGGCAAGCGGATCGGCCCTTCAACCACCAGGCCCGTTCGCAAGCTCATGCGACGAATCTGACTGGGAGAGACATAAATGTCTTCTGGGCTAGCGAGGTAGTTGTGGGCGGCACTGCGGAGGAAACCATAACCATCGGGCAGAACTTCCAGGGTGCCGGAGCCGACGACTTTTTCACCCCGTTCGATTTGCCGACGGACGATCCCAACGATCAGCTGAGCGCGGCTCATGCCGGTGTGTTCGCGGATTCCTTCTTTTTCCGCCAGCAGGAACAATTTTGGCATCGGCATCCGGTACAGATCATCGAGTCGACTGCCAGGGCGATTGGCCGCGGGTGTGGGACTCGGTGAAACGACCGGTACGACCGAGGCGGGGGGCATCGGCGGTGTTGGGGTTGCAGCAGCCGACCCGATGGATGTCGATTCGCTCGGTTTACGAATGATCCGTTTGCGGATCATGGGTCGCGGTGACGACCCTTCGACGCTCTTGGCGTCGGGCATAATCACGTCCTCAAGAAGTGAAAAACAGGCAATAGTAGATACCAAAAACGGCATCGGATGTCAGGATTCGACACACTCGCAACGCACGCATTTTGACTGTGATGCGATCGCACCATTCCGACCTTGGTAGGTCCATTTCCTACGAAACGATTCACAAGTCATTTTGGGCAACTCACTCGGGTCACTCATTCTGGGACAGTCGGGATTGGAGAAACGGTAAGAATTTCACCAACAGACCACAGCCAGAGAGCCGAGACACAACGCATTCCGTACCGGGTTACCCGATCAGAAATCGTGTGAGAAAAGGGGACACCAAACGTCATAGGATACTGTGCGTCTGGTCGTCTCATGCATTCTATCGTCATCAATGATGGAATCTAGTCCGTTTTCCTGAACGTATTCGGTTTCATCCTTGAGTTTGTGGATTATCAACCACATTCCGGCCCAATCTTTCCGTGTTGGGGATACTGTATGCAATGGAACGCTTCTGGGATGTTCAGGATGCGGAATTGTCGCCGGGTTGGCAAGCCCAATGCGGGGAAACTCATAGGAAATCACGATCCGCTCATGAGGAGAAACGGTTGGCTCCGATCGGATTGGGTGGCGATTAACCGACCAGTGTTCCGGGGCGGTATTCATGCCCTTCGGCCATGAGGGGCAGGGGGATACCCAGAATATCCAGTGCTTTCAGGTGGGGGAATTCGACACCAATGATGTGTCGTGTGTCCACAATGGTGAGGGTTTGTTTGACGGCCGTTTGGCCGGTGGAATCTTTATAGGGCAGTTGCTGAACAATCAACAAGGCTCCTTGCGCGCGGAGGAGGCAGCAGGTATCCGCTTCAATGCGACCCGTGGAGTAGCGGGGGGCGTAGGATTTCATCCCCCCGCTGACGATGGTGTCCGGGCCGGGGGTTTTGACGGTGGCCTCGCCATCCAGGATCACTACGCAGGGAGAGGACCAGGAGCGATCACCGCCAAAGAGTGTTGTGAGCAATTCGGCATCCATAAACAACACTCCCCACCACAGTAATCCACTCCCCACAACCGTAGTTCAGGAAACCGGGAAGGCAACTGGTTACTTCAATTCGTTAAACCGCCACATGGGTACGTTCGGTGGTAGGTTCCCCGCCGCGTAGGCATCGGTGCCGACGAGATCACGGAGTTTCTTCAACGCCTGCCGACGCACCGTGACATAGTAAAACTCGCAACGAGCATCGCGTACCGCATCCCAAACTTGGTAAAGGCGATCGGTTTCCCGCATCACGGTTCGGAGGGTTTCAGAACGGTCCATTTCCAATTCGTGACGTTGATCGAGATGTTTGCGGAATGCGCGATTGAAACGGACCAGTTCATTGACAGCGTTCCGATCCGGGAAGCGGAAACTCTCGGCGACGTGGGGCGCATCGGCGAGTTCCTGGTAGCGTCGGCGGAGAAGATTCAAGTCAGAGCTATAATCTTCAGGCCGTGCCAGAATATAGCGTTGTTCGCGGGGGTCGAGGATTTCCCATTCAATCGCGAGTTTATGGATCGCATCGCGAACCCCAGGCCATTGGTCGGCTGGCGGGGTATTTTCCGGTACGCCGGGAGGGGTCATCAGCAGAACGGCCGCGAGAATCAGATCACCACTGGACATGGTCGTGTTCTCCCACAGGGCCGAATTGGTTCGGCTCAGAGACTGGGCGCGCGCGACAGGGGAGCCATCACCGCGTCGGATGGAAAATGTGAAAACGGTAAAGGTTATCGGTAAGAATCGAAAAGTCGCGGGCTTGCATCCGTGAGAGGACATCGCATTATGATGAGAAACAGCCCAAAACTCGGCGATTCGGCTCTCAATCCCGGATCGTCTGTGGTTCCCTCCAGCAGTCCGATGTTGCACGTCCAGGGGACCGATTGCCGGAATGGGTTCCCGGCAAACCGGAGCAGACCCAGGATGTGAACGCGGGTTTTACCCACATCACGGGAAACTTACTAGACATTTTTCGTGTTCGTCGGCAAAACATCAACTCTCATGCCCAATCGCTGCCGTTGCAATCGGAACCGCATATCATAATCCATTGGTAATAAATACTTTGCGATGATGATTGAGAATCAACTTGCCGCGGAAAATCGTCAAGCTGGATGAATGTGCAGATGCGACACTTGGAGATTTTCGCGGACAGAATCGAAGAGATGCCGAGGAATGGGGCACACCATTCCGAGTCTGCCATACAGTGTCAGGATGCACATTGCGGCCGTGTGGGGCGGCCCGTGGACTGTTGCGAGATGAGGTTACACCTTGGCTGCGGAACATGCGATTGCTCTGGTGGTGCGTGGCTCCGATTGGAGTGAAACGAGCCGGATCGTCACACTCTACACACGCGAATTCGGCAAGATCCGCGGTCTGGCCAAAGGCGGCCGTCGACTCCGGTCGAGCTTTGAAACGGCGTTCGACCTGCTCAACGTCTGCCAGATCCTGTTTTTGCGGAAGGCTCAGGGCGGCCTCGATCTGTTGACGGAAGCCCGCGTGGAAGAACGATTTCCGGCGTTACGCTCCGATTTGTCCGCTCTGTATGCGGGGTATTACGTCGCGGAGTTGCTCGCGGATGGCTCCCAGGATTACGACCCGCACCCGATTCTGTTCGATGTCGCGCTGGGCACGTTGCGCCGACTCGGCACCCCACCCGCTGACCTGTTTGTCACCTTGGCGGCATTTGAGCTTGTCTGGCTCCGGGAACTGGGTTATAGCCCGCGACTCGATGCCTGTGTTGGTTGTGACCAAGACTTGACGGCGAGCGACGGGCGGGAGCCGGGGTTCGGTTTCAGCCCGACTTTAGGCGGGATGGTGTGTCGATCCTGTGCAGCATCCCACCGCGATCGTTGGCCACTCTCTGTCTTGGCTTGGCGGAGCCTGCGTGAGCTGACCACCGGGCATTCCGCAGTGGCCGTGCCGACAGGTGTGCGGAACGAGATTCGGCAACTATTGAGCCATGCGGTCAGTGCCGTCCTGGGGCGGCGACCGCGTTTGTTGAAGTATGTCGAAGCAGGGTCGGAGGCGGGGGGTAGCGCCACCAACACCCACAGGCGATGGCAACCGCCGAAGCCGGGATGATACCGACGATACCAGGGGGAGCCCAAGTCATGCCGGACGCGCGATGGAATCAGGTCGTCTCAGGCGGGGTCGCACTGATCCTCACGGCTGTTTCGACTTTCTCCGGCGGATGCAGCGGACTCAAAGGCATTCGGAGTCGATCGTATTCTGCTGTACGATCCATTATCACGAGTTCTTACCATGACCCGAACGCGGAAGCCAAGATGGCCGCGGCGGAGCAACTCTTTCAGGAAGGCCGTTACAAAGAAGCGGAAGTTTCGTATGCCGATGTCGCCGACAACACCTACAACCCCGTGTTGATGGCCGAAAAAGCCCGATTCATGGAGTCCGAATGCCTCCGCTTGCAGGGGAAACTGCACGCGGCCATTACCCACTATCACCGCCAGTTACAGGATTTCCCCACCGGCCCGTATCGGGAGAAAGCCTGCACCCAGATTTACGACATTGCCTACAAATGGCTCGAAAGCGGCACACTCGCCGACATCGAAAACGAAATGAAGGGAGTCAAGCGCTCCTGGTTCAGTACCCTCACCCGCACGCTCCCGGACGTGACCGATGCCAGCCGACCGACACTCGATTCGGAAGGGGAAGCGCTCAAGTACCTGGAAGTCGCGCACACGCACGATCTGACCGGGCCGACTGCGGATAAAGCCCTGTTCTGGTGTGGCTACGTCCACTTTTACCGGGGCCGATACGAGGATGCGGATTACTTCTTCAGCCAGTTAGTCGAACTGCACAAGAACAGCCCGCTCTGGGAAGAAGCCCTGAAACTCGCGGTCATTGCCAAAAACAACAGCACCGGGGGAGCCGTCTACGATTCGACGAAAGCCGCGGAGGCACTGCAACTGGTTCACCACGCGGAAGCCGCGATCCCGGAATTTAATCAAAGCAGCGAGAAAGCGGCCTGGCTCACCCGCCAGAAGTTCGCGGTACGACTGCAACTGGCCCAGAAAGATTTTCAGATGGCCCAGTATTACGAACGTACGAAACACCTACCATCGGCTTACTTCTATTATGAGCTTGTGACCCGCCGCTATCCGGGAACGAAACTCGCGGAGCAGGCCAAAGCCCGCATGGCGGCTCTCGATCACGTCCGCCAGCAGCGGGAGATCGAAAAAGCCTCCGGCTCGTCGGGAAACCCGCTGGAGGCGATTCGCCAGGGGATCACGGATTTGACCACGCCGTCACCATCCGCTGAGGATGCCCCTGTCGACCCGCCCGCCTCGCAACCGTTACCGGGGCCGCGTGAGTTACCGCCCGACATTAGCAACCCGCGGTAATGGGGCAGGAAATATGGGCGTTCTCGCACTTGTCCGAGAACGCGAGGGCGTGTTCCCAAGACCGGCCGTGTTCGATGGAGTGAACCCGTGACCCGTAGTCGTCGATTTCGAACCATTTTTGCCGCCGTGGCATTGACCGCTCTGGCCGCGGCCGGTTGCGTGGGAAGCGGCGGCGATTTTAGCTTGTTCGGCTACAGCACCGTACCGCCTTATGATCCGAACATCCGCTCGGTTCATATTCCCGTCTTCAAGACGATTGCATTCTACGGTGACCCTTACCGGGGCATCGAAGCGGATGTGACGCGGGCTGTCGTGAATGAGTTGAGTACCCGCCGCACGCCGATTCGTGTGGTCGGGGATGCCGACCGGGCCGATACGGAACTCATCGGCACCATCGTCTCCATCGACAAATGGGTACTCAACCGCAACCAGTTGAACTATGCCCGCGAACTGGAACTCGTCATTACGGCGGAGATCGTCTGGCGGGATCTCCGCAGCGGCAAGGTACTGACTAACCCACGCCGGGGAGCCCAGCCGGTTCCCGAACAGTTCGACCCTTCCTTGCCACCGCCGCCGCCGCTCCCACCGGATCAGACAGTGGTTCCGGTACGCCTCACTTCCGTGGGCCGGTTCATTCCCGAACTGGGAGAAAGCAACGCTACCGGCCAGAAAGCCGCCATTGACATGCTCGCTCGGCAAATTGTCGATATGATGGAATCCCCCTGGTAGATTGAACAATTGGATCGTGTCTTGCGGGTACCCAGCAGGCATTCGTGCCTGCTTTTCGTTTACAATGATTGCAAGAATCCTGGCCGAAGGATGCCATTCATGTCGGTTCTTCCCCTGTCGCCAGCCCATTCCCCGACACTTCCCGACTCACCGCGGGCGTTGCGTTGGACGGTCGATCAGTTCCATTATTTGGGTGATCTGGGTTGTTTTGAAGGTCGCCAAGCCATGCTGATCGACGGGGTCATCCTGGAGGAAGGGCCGATGAACCCGCCGCACCGCATTGCGTTGGAATTGACGGTCGAGTCTCTTCGCACGGTGTTCGGTTCGGGTTGGCGTGTCTGCGTGCAACTACCGATGGTGTTCGGGCAAACGACCGATCCGATGCCGGATATTGCCCTGGTGAAGGGGTCACCGCGTGACAGTGTATCTCACCCGACAACTGCGGCATTGATTGTGGAAGTATCAGATACCTCCTTACGGTATGATACATCCGAGAAGATGAGTCTGTATGCCGCAGCGGGGATCGCGGACTATTGGGTCGTGGATGTGGTGGGGCGACGTTTGCTTGTTCATCGGGAACCGCAACCGAACCCCGCTGCCCCATTTGGGTACTCATACTCTTCCGTGATGATCCTGGAGCCGAGCGATGGCATATGTCCGTTAGCGACCCCTTCCGCCCACATCTTGGTGAGGGATCTGCTTCCTTGATGGCCTCCGGTTTCGATCCGTGTATGGGCTTGAGTCGTGTTTCGTGAGCATCAGACTTGGAGGATGCCATTCATGTCGGTTCTTCCCCTGTCGCCAGCCCATTCCCCGACACTTCCCGACTCACCGCGGGCGTTGCGTTGGACGGTCGATCAGTTCCATTATTTGGGTGATCTGGGTTGTTTTGAAGGTCGCCAAGCCATGCTGATCGACGGGGTCATCCTGGAGGAAGGGCCGATGAACCCGCCCCATGCGATTGCTGCCACGAAAGCGGAAGAGGCGATCCGTGACATTCTGCCGCGATTGTTCCATGTGCGTGTACAGAAGCCGCTGAACCTGAACAAGTCCACCGATCCGGAACCGGACATCGCCGTAGTTGTGGGACGCCCAGGAGATTACATCACACACCCGACAACTGCGGCATTGATTGTGGAAGTATCAGATACCTCCTTACGGTATGATACATCCGAGAAGATGAGTCTGTATGCCGCAGCGGGGATCGCGGACTATTGGGTCGTGGATGTGGTGGGGCGACGTTTGCTTGTTCATCGGGAACCGCAACCGAACCCCGCTGCCCCATTTGGGTACTCATACTCTTCCGTGATGATCCTGGAGCCGAGCGATGGCATATGTCCGTTAGCGACCCCTTCCGCCCACATCTTGGTGAGGGATCTGCTTCCTTGATGGCCTCCGGTTTCGATCCGTGTATGGGCTTGAGTCGTGTTTCGTGAGCATCAGACTTGGAGGATGCCATTCATGTCGGTTCTTCCCCTGTCGCCAGCCCATTCCCCGACACTTCCCGACTCACCGCGGGCGTTGCGTTGGACGGTCGATCAGTTCCATTATTTGGGTGATCTGGGTTGTTTTGAAGGTCGCCAAGCCATGCTGATCGACGGGGTCATCCTGGAGGAAGGGCCGATGAACCCGCCCCATGCGATTGCACTGGAATTGGCGGTCGAGTCCCTCCGCACGGCGTTCGGTTCGGGTTGGCGTGTTCGCATTCAGCTTCCGTTGGTGTTCGGGCAAACGACCGATCCGATACCGGATATTGCCCTGGTGAAGGGGTCACCGCGTGACAGCGTATCTCATCCGACAACCGCGGCATTGATTGTGGAAGTATCAGATACCTCCTTGCGGTATGATACATCCGAGAAGATGAGTCTGTATGCCGCAGCGGGGATTGTGGACTATTGGGTCGTGGATGTAGCGGGACGGCATTTGCTCGTTCATCGGGAACCGCAACCGAACCCCGCCGCCTCATTTGGATACTCTTACTCTTCTGTTATGATCCTGGAGCCGAGTGATGGTATCAGTCCGTTAGTGATCCCTTCCGCAAGCATCTTGGTGGGCGATCTGCTTCCTTGAGGGATTCAACTAATACTATCAATCGGGGAGCGCCACCGCTTCCGGGGCATCTGGGCGGGGTGTGATGCTCACCGTTACTTCCTGGGTAGCCGGTTCGATTCCTGCCACCTCCAGATTGACGCGCGTTACAACCAGAGCTGAGCAAGCCGCCGTTGGGATGAGGTCCGCTTCGACCGAAGCGGAAAGCAATCCCGCACTTCAACAATCGGGTTCAAAAACGATCGGAATCGGCTTGCCAATCGGGGAATTCTCAGCATCACGGAACTGCATTTCCGTCGTAATGGTGGCATTCGGAGGCAACCGATCGCCGGGGAGGATGGCATAAGCGGCCCGGCCGTTGCCGTGGAGTTGGAGATGCAGCGCCAGCGTTCCCCCTTGTGCCGCGTCCCAAGTTTTGCTGGTCCGCAGTTGCGGGATGAGTTGGTCGCCAGCGCGCGGTTGCGTAGGATCATTACCCAGGCAACCCACCAGACAGATGGCCCACAACCCGATCCAACACCGCTTCATCATAAATCACCTCAAAAGCCACCGACCCACGGTATCACCAGGAGTCGGGATCCCCACCTATTACGGATTCTTTTACGGAATCTGCGGTAAGTCACCGGCATTCGGTGTGTTGGCGTAAAAGAAATTCACATCATTGATGGAGGAATCCAAGGCGATCACCGAACCATCCCCCATGCCCACATTGATAATACTCGGCTCGAAAGATTGCGCTTTCAGTGGATGGGCATTATTGGATTGGATGCCGAACTCCGGTTTCTTGTGACACTTGCAGTGCCACAGTTCGCTATCCGGGCCGTCCCAGGCACCCGACGGCGCGGAGCCGACCAGATTCACATAGCCGAACCGCGCCCAGAATCCGCTGGCGTAGTTGCTGTTCGTGGCGACTGCACCCGAACCGCCGCTCACCGTTTGAGCGTAGTTTGTCGTCTGTGGCGGCACACCGTAGCCCCAGAGACACGATCCCCAACGCGGGGTGCCACTGGCTCGGTAGGTTTGTGCGAATTTCTCGATGAAGTAACTGGTGTGGCTCAGGCCATCCGAGGCGAATAGCAGTGTCTTCGGTTCGTCGCCGAAGAATTGCCAGTTTGCCCCGTAACTACTCAGCCCCCAAGTCGTGTTGCTGGTGGAGAAGATCGAACCCGCATACGGGCTCACCGCCGAGCCATCCGCCACCCAACTTCCATTCCCGTGGCTGGTCGAAGTACCGGAGTACGAGGCTTGGAGTGTGAACTTCCCATCTTTGTAGGAGGGATCCATCGGGGCACGCAGTGCCTTAACGGGGAACGATCGCGCTACGTCGGCCCCTTGGCGGTAGATCGCATCTTGTTCCAGGTAGGGCAGCATATGGAAGAAGATCGTGCCGGGGTTGCCGCCACTGATGACCGGGAAGGCTCCGTACATGGCGGGTAACTTCATATGGGCATCGTGCAGGGCGTGCATCGCAATGCCCATCTGCTTCAGGTTGTTCTTCGATTCGGTGCGAGCCGCCGCCTGACGCACTTTCTGGACGGCGGGCAACAGCAAGCCGATCAAAATGGCGATAATGGCGATGACCACCAACAACTCGATCAAGGTGAAGCCAAATCGGGTAGCACTTCTCATAGGTTGCGAAACCTCAAAAACTGAGACGACATCCCAGACCATGAGATGCCGTAATGGCAGGAGTTCACGCACAGCCCATCAGCACAAGGCGGATGACACACACATTTCAGACGGAAAGGGCCGGGTGGATTATTCAAAGATTACGGAAGAATGAAATCGGATCGGGATGGGAGATAGTCAGGCTCCGCTGCAAGGGACATCATCGCATGCAAGACACGGACGGTGAAAACCCAGACACGATTCACTCGTGGAACGGGGACAGGCGTACGGAGTGACCCGTGGACCGTTCCGAACCCTTTGCACCATTGCACCATACATCGGGTTGAACCCATGGGGGTTGACCGGAATAATGAGGAGAGAACTTCCCCGGATGGTCGCCCGCATTCCGGGCCGGGCTGGATTCGGAATCCTGGTCTTCACAAACGCGAGGTCTGCGGATGGGTGGGGCGAACGGGGCCACGATTTTAGTGACGGGCGGGGCGGGGTTTCTCGGGCAGGCTGTCTGTGAGCAGTTAGCCCAACTTGCTCCCGCGTCTATCATCGTTCCCCGGAAACGGGATTACGATCTGACCGAACAATCACACGTTCGCCGATTACTGGAAGAAACCCACCCCGACATCATCATTCATCTCGCGGCTGTCGTTGGCGGCATCGGCGCGAATCGGGCGAATCCGGGCCGCTTCTTCTACGAAAATGCGATCATGGGCATCATGCTGATGGAAGAAGCCCGTCGGCGGGGTGTGCGTAAATACGTTCAAGTGGGCACGGTGTGTTCTTACCCCAAAGTGGTGCCGGTGCCGTTCCGGGAAGAGACACTCTGGGAC
>JAIXLE010000208.1 GCA_026931725.1 Bacteroidales bacterium | reverse complement strand
GAAGAGAACGGCCCCGGAACGCTCCAACCGACTCTCGTCATCGGAGCGGGTTTCACCGGCTTACGCATTCTCCAACGGCTACGCAAGCATCTTGGTGATCGATTCGGCGCGGAAGACCGCATTCCCGCCGTGCGGACCCTCTACATTGATACCGACCCAGATGCCCTGGCTATCGCCACCGCCGACCCGGCACCTGGGTTAGCCCGTCTGCGGCCGGAAGATGTATATGCCGCGCGGCTCAACCGAGCCCAGCACTACCTCAAGCCGCGACTCAGCGGCCGTTCATTGATTGAAGGATGGTTTGATTCTCAACTGCTGTATCGGTTGCCACGCAACCCGATGACGATGGGTTTGCGTGTCTTCGGTCGACTAGCCTTCTGCGACCACTATCGCCCGCTGATTCAGAAAATTCAGGCTGAATTAGAAGCCTGTCTCGCCCCGGCCGCGATGACGACTACATTGGGAACCACGGGGTTGGCGCTCCGGAGTAACCGCCCCCGCGTGTACATCGCCGCGGGTTTGGGTGGAGGAACCGGGAGCGGCATGTTCCTCGATCTGGCCTACACCGTACGAGCGCGGCTCAAGCGGCTAGGCTACGCGGATCCAGAAATCATCGGCATCTTGCCTGTTCCCCCCGACGGGGAACAACACCCGCAGACATTAGCCAACGTCTATGCGTCTCTGACGGAACTGCATCATTATGGTCGTGCAGAGACGTTGTTCAGCGCGAATTATGATGATCGCCCGAGCCTATTGCGTGACACGGCCCCGCCCTTTCGGCAAGTCTATCTGCTCCCTGGCTTACCAGGTGGCTTGTCCAATACCGCGACCCCTCCCGCTGGAAGCACCCCCACGCAATCGCCAAGCCTGTCACGAGGATCCATTAGTCTGTCGGGCGCGATGCGGAATGCGCCGATGAATGCGCGATCAAGCGGGGTTTGGAGTCCATCACGTTCCGGTGCTATCGGAACAGCCTCGGCACTCGCCTCCCCCGAAGCGCCCCCTGCTGCGGATCGTGATCCGTGTACCCTTGGCGCGGACGTGATTCGACTCGACCTACTCACGGGCGTGGGCCGCTTGATTGACGAAGCGATGCCCGCCCGCCCGTCCGATAGCAACCTCTCCAATGTCCGCACATTGGGCGTGATTCGTTTTGGTTGGCCACGCGGTGAAGTCATTGCCCGCACGCAGCGTGTCTTGGCGCATTCCCTGGTGGATCACTGGGTATCCCCCAGCCCGGACCACATCCGCAGTATGATTCCGAATTGGATCGGTGAACGGTGGTCCGCAATGGGGTTAGACCCCGGTCACTTGGAAGCCCAGTTTCGCCAGGTGATTCAAAACACGGCGCAATGCCACGTCGAATCGACGATTACCGCGATGACGAACCCCCTCTTGCCGAAAGGCTGGCTCAACCGACTTCCCGAACCGGATCGGGTTTCCGTCGTGGTCGATCAGTTACGCCGTCTGATTGGTCGCCCGAGTAGTGCGTCATCGCCTCAGCATCAAACCGAGGTGGAATCCGCGTTGGCTCATTTTGCGGATCGCCTCGCCGATGTCGCCGCCACGGATGCCCGGCAACTCTTTTCAGAATTGTTTGAACTCCCCGATTTCCGCCCCGCGGGAACCGAAGAAGCGATTCGGCAGTTCCTGGCGGTTCTCGATCAAACATCGGGCATCTTTTCCAAACAAGCCGTCACGCTGGAGTTGGCCAGCGGTTCGGCTTTTGATCTTCTCGTGGGATACGCTCATTTCCAGCGTGGGATGCGGAAGCCGTCCGCGGCAGAGTTTACCGATGCCCTGCGGCGCTACCCGGAAACGCAATACCAAGCCGTGATCGCACGGGCTCAAGTGCATGTTTTCCAGTATGTCCGCAGCAGACTCATTGATTTGTTGAGCAATGTCGAAACGTGCCGACATCGTGTTGAGGGGTTACTCCCGCTGCTCACCGCAGAGGCAACGGTCGGCCATCATCTCGCTACACAACGAGACTTGTTCTTGCTGGAATGTAGTTCTGTTTCCGAGTCCACAAAACGGTTTCTCGAAGTCTTGAACGATGACGATCTGATGGCGCTCGATCGCCGGGTGCAAGTCACACTCCAGGAACGACATGGCGGATTGCTACCCGCCTGCATGAACGCCACCGATGGACTCGCGGACATATTGACGATCATTCAAGAAACAACGCGAGCATACCTGGATGAGCGATTGGGGGAAGTCGACCTTGCTGGAATGTTCTGGCAGCGGTACGGTACACCCGATGCGATTGGTCGTGAAATGGCCCGTGCCTTCGAGGAAGCCCAACCTGCGCTTATCGGCCCTGGTCCGTGGACGAAAAACGAAATCGCCGTGTTTGTCGGCCCGACCGGCCTCGGAGGCGACCCGATCCGCGAAGTGGCGGTAGCCGTGCTTCCTCCCACGATTTTAGCCGAAGAAACCCGCGATGAAGTCCTACTCCTGCGAGAATATCCCGCGGTGCCGTTGGCCGCATTGCCTCAGTTTGGCCCCGTCTGGGCCGCTGCCTACCGAGCCGCCTACGAAATCCAGCAGACGACCGCGCACACACGGGTCGACATTACCCGCTGGGTCGATGTGGACAGCGTTTGAGTTTGCAAAAGTCCGCCCAATCTGATCCGGGTAGGAGACGAGGACACGATTTGCTACGATTTCTGGCACGATGTCTCAATATCAAGTTGCTCTCGACACCTTCCACGGGCCGCTCGATCTGTTGCTGCATTTGGTCCGGCGGAACGAGGTGGATATTCTCGATATCCCCGTGGCCCGGCTCGCGGATCAGTTTCTCGAATATCTGGAAACGGTTCGGGAACTGGATGTCGAACTGGCGGGGGACTTCCTCGTCATGGCCGCGACTCTGTGCGAACTGAAAAGCCGTTCACTTTTGCCCGTCGAAGCCAGTGCCGAGGCGGAAGAAGAGGATGACCCCCGGAAAGAACTCGTTCGGCAACTGCTCGAATATCGGAAGTACAAGGATGCCGCCGCCGCACTGGAAGAATGTGCCGAGGTGGCCGGGACACGATTCGTGCGGATCGCACCCGTGGAGCCCGTCAAACCGGGGTTGCCGCCGGTGCGTCCAGTGGAACTGTGGGATCTCGTCGCCGCGTTTGGCCGATTGATGCGGGAAACGCAATCACTCCGCCCCACGGCCGTGATCGTCGATGATACCCCGCAGCATGTGTACGAGGCGAGCATCCTGGAAACGGTGCGTGCGTTGGGGCGAGTGGCTTTTCGCCAGCTCTTTACGCCGCCATTCCATAAATCCCGGTTGATCGGACTGTTTCTGGCGGTTCTCGAACTCATCAAACTCCGGCAAATCTGGCTCGAACAGCCGGAACCGTTCGGGGAAATTTGGATTCTATTACCCAACACGGAGTAACGCATCATGCCGACGGAATGGGAAAAAATGCTCGCCGGGGAACTGTACGACCCGTATGGCCCAGAACTCTCCGCGGCTCGTCGGCGAGCGCGGGACATGGTGTACACATTCAACCTGACCCGCGATGCGGACAAAGCGGAACGCCTGCGGATACTCGGGGAACTGCTCGGCACCGCCGGGGACGGCATCTGGATCGAACCGCCGTTCCACTGTGATTACGGCTCGCACATTCATCTGGGTGAGAAAGTTTTCTTCAACTTTGGCTGTGTACTGCTCGACTGTGCGGAAATTCGGATCGGACCCCGCACGCTGCTGGCCCCGAACGTCCAGATTTACACGGCGACGCACCCGCTCGATCCCGTCGTGCGGGCTTCGGGGCTGGAGTCCGCCAAACCGATCACAATCGGCGCGGATGTCTGGATCGGCGGCGGAGCAATCCTGCTTCCGGGTGTCACTGTTGGCGATCGTGCGGTCATCGGCGCGGGTGCCGTGGTGACGAAGAACGTCCCTGATGATATGATCGTGGCGGGAAACCCAGCCCGCATCATCGGCGATACGCGGACTTCTTCGCAAAAGACGGGATGAAACGGGAAGACAAATCATCGGAACAACCGCTAGAATACGTTTCAGTTTTCGCCGCGAACGGACAAGGGGACACCGATGCTCGTGGGTACGCGGTTCGGGCCGTTTGAAATCGAAAAAGAACTCGGCAGCGGAGCGATGGGCACCGTCTACCGGGCCATCTTCCACCGTGACGGGAAAACCGAACCGGTTGCGCTGAAAGTGGTTTCGTTGGCGCTCATCGGCAACGAAGGAGCCATTGCCCGCTTCGAGCGGGAAGCGGACATCCTGCAACAACTCCGCCATCCGCACATCGTCCGTTATCGGGGTTCCGGCACGCACAAACCGAGCCGGACGAAGTTCATCGCCATGGAGTTCGTCGACGGAGAACCACTCGATGCAATTCTCACCCGGCGTGTCCGCATCAGTTGGGAAGACGTGGTTCACTGGGGAAAACAACTCTGTTCCGCGCTCCAGCACGCGCACGAAAAAGGGATTATCCACCGTGACCTCAAGCCGTCGAACCTCATGATTACGACGGATAACCAACTCAAACTCGCGGACTTCGGCATCGCCAAGGATACGGACGTAACCGCGCTCACTGGCGCGAATAGCACCATCGGCACCGCCGCATACATGTCCCCAGAGCAGTGTAAGGGAGCCCGCGACCTTTCCGCTAAGTCGGACCTGTACTCGTTGGGAATCGTCTTTTACGAACTGCTCACCGGCCGCAAACCGTTCTTTGCCGAATCCACGGTTGATATGTTCCTGAAGCACGTCAACGAAGTGCCCGTTCGCCCCCGCAAGTTCAACGCCGAAATCCCGATCTGGCTCGACAATCTCGTGATGTTCCTGATCGAGAAGGACAAGGACAATCGCCCGTTGGACGCGGCCACAGTTGGCAAAATGCTCGTGGACGTGGAAGAGAAGGTCAAAACTCAGGCCAGCGTCGGAGCCGAGATTGCCAATGCCCGCAAGATCGACCGCCCCGTAACCGAGGAGCCACTGGACGAAACCGACCGCGAGATTGCCCGCACGCTCCGCTCCGGCAAGAAAAGCAAGAAAAAAAAGAAGACCGAGGAATGGTATCGCAAACCGTGGGTCGGCATGGGAGCGGCCGCGATCTTGCTCATGGGCATGTTGACGGGTGTTTACCTAGCCGTAAAACCCGAGGGAATGGACAGCCTCTACGCCACCGTAAAAGCGGCATCACCCGATGACCGACTCGAACCCGCCGCCGAGTTCCTGAGACGTTTCGGCGATCAGGATGATCCGCGTGTCCAGGAGATTCGTACAGAATTTCAAGCGGCTCGGCGGTTGAAGACGGAAAAGGTTCTCGCTACGCGCTTTGATAGTAAACTCCGGGGCAACTCGGAAGGTTTTGAACCCGATGCCTATTCCGCTGCGATGCTGGCACTCGAAGCCGAAAAGGCCGGAGAACTCACCCGCGCCGCCGATCAATGGGAAATCGCCAAACTCAAGCAACCGGAAATCGAACGAAGCCAGTACACGGATGTCGAGCAGGCGATGCGCGGTTCCCTCCGTTGGGTGGCCGAGAAGCATTTGAACGAGATACGCCAAGGGGTTCCGAATCAATTCCGGGAACTGCACGGAATCATCGATGACCAACGCGGCTACGACCGGGAACCGAAGACATACGATGCCACCGACCCGGCCGGTTTCGCGGATCGGGCCTTGCGTTTCGAGGACATCGGCGACCGCCCCGGTGCCCGTTCCGCTTGGGTGCAACTGGCCACGCTGACCGAAAAAGACCCGGACCAGCGGGTGCTATACCTGCTCGCCACGCAACAAGCATTACGGCACGCCCCGCAACCCGGCAGTCCCGAGTCGACTCTAGCCGACCGAGAACAGCTATTGATCAAGAAACTCGCTGCCCTCGGGCAGCAAGCCCAAGTTGCGCAAGCGAACCCGAATGATCGTCTCACCCGCCGTGACATCCGCAATGGCTGCCGAGACATCATCTATCTGTATAAATCCGATTCGTCTTCCGCGATTCAGGCACAGGTGAAGCGGGCCGAACAATTGAAGGAATCCCTCCCGAAGTGATGAACAGATAACCGAACCACTCAGAGATTATTTCCTTGGCAGTTCCTTGTTGAGGAGCTTGCCTTTCCTGACCCTGATTTACCACTTTTGGGGCTTGGGAAAAACGCGCAGACCCAGGGACGACGACAGCCGAGAAACGAAAAAACCCCTAGTTTCCTAGGGGTTTTGAGAGATGCGGAAGAGAGGACTTGAACCTCCACGACCTTGCGGCCACTAGAACCTGAATCTAGCGCGTCTGCCAATTCCGCCACTTCCGCATGTCAAGCAAACCGCGAGCTATGGCCCACTTGTTGTTTTTGTATAATAACGGCAAGTCCAAATCCGTCAAGCCCCACATGGGCATTTATGCAGCATTCAGAATGTCTCAGCAAGATCCAATGCAATCAAAGATAGTAAGTTCGACCAACTAAACTAATATAATCTTGACAATATAAATAATATTCATGCGAACACCGCAATGGCACTGTTTCAATTTATCAAACTCCGATCAGCCAGAATTTTGACTGCTGACAATACCACCCCCATCAAACGCTTGGGAATTGGTCCAGTCGGTCTAGCCATGCTTGAGCGTGAGCATCGCTTGGCATCCGCCAATCGCCTCGCGGGGATAAACCAACGGACCCAACTTTGGGACCATCCGGCATACAGGATCGTTTGAATTGATTAGCGAAAAACCTGGTGATAAATACAATCAGCCATTTTTTAATTTCTTCCAATGAATAATCCTTGTCGAATTTAGCATGTCGGGCCAAAAATAAAATTTTGTCGGGTGTAGCCCCCCACCGAAGAAAATGGTAAAGAAAAAAATCATGCAATTCATATGGACCAATAGTGGCTTCAGTAGATTGAGGTTGAACCCCATTGGTAAGCGGTAGCAATTCTGGCGAAATCTCAGTAGCAACAATATCCAGAAGGGTATCGCGGTCTAAACCGTGACAATCGGATTCCGCGATCCACTTCACTAAGAATTTTACCAAAGTTTTAGGGATATTTGCGTTAGGGTTATACATGCTCATCTGATCGGCATTATATGTACACCATCCCAGTGCTAATTCAGACATATCCCCAGTGCCGATAACAAACCCTGTATTCATGAGTAGGTTTGTCCTGATTCTTGCCTGGATATTCTCAAATACGAGATCGTGCCGAGAATGGGTTGGTAGTCGATTCAACTCCGTTACAAAAGACTCAAAGTCGAGCTTGTCAATATTGATACCAAATGGAAAGTGATCAATCGCTTTCATTTGATCAAACGCCAATCTGCGAATATCAATTTCTGTAATACTGACATTAAGAGAACGCATTAGACGAGCAGCATTGTTCATCGTTCGCAATGATGTTCCAAATCCAGGCATACTGAATGCGCGAATTCCAGATCGACACCTGCTGAGCATGTCAAATGATTTACAAATGGCAATTAAGGCGAGTGTCGAATCTAATCCGCCAGATACACCAATACTAACGGATGACGTGCCAACATGTTCCAATCGTTTTGCCATTGCCATGGTTTGCGTTTGAAAGATTTCTTTGCACGCAATATTGAGATGGGTGAATTCTGATGGAACAAATGGGTGAGCAATAACGCTTCGGGCTAATGGCAATCGTTGCCGCGCATGGGTCGATACAACAGTGATGGGGATACGTCGGAAACTGCGCCGCAATGAGGCTTCTTGATTCTGGTGAAAGGTCTTGATATGAGTTCGATCATGTAGAATATGATCGAGATCGAGATCGGCAATAGTCAATTGGCTCTCTCTCTGAAATCGAGTGGATTCAGCAAGAATTGTACCAATCTCTGCAATAAGACCGTGCCCACCGAATACTATGTCTGTTGATGATTCTCCATAACCCGAACTGGAATACACATAGCCGGCTATACACCGAGCCGATTGATTAGCAACCAATTGCTTACGGTATTCAACTTTCCCGAGCACCTCATTACTCGCTGAGAGGTTAAACAGGATTGTTGCCCCAGCAATCGCTTGATACGAACTAGGTGGAATCGGCACCCATAAATCCTCGCAAAGTTCAACACCGAAAATCAATCCCTCTACATCTGTGGCCTCAAAGAGTAAATCCGTGCCAAATGGAATCGATTTCCCGCCTAATATAATATGGTTTTGTTGTAAAGCATCAGGTGTTGAAAAATAACGTGCCTCTTGAAATTCATGGTAATTAGGCAGGAAAGTCTTTGGGACCAGCCCCAATATCTCACCACTCTGAAATACCGCCGCACAGTTAAATATGCACCCATTAAGTTCTATTGGTACACCAACAATGCATAATCCAGGATATATGTTGCGTGCCTCTTTCACTAACCAAAGAAGTGCTTCGCGGGCTGATTCTCTCAGCATACGATGTTGAAACAAATCTCCGCAGGTGTATCCTGTCAATCCAAGTTCGGGGAACACGGCGATATTAACTTCACGCTTACATGCATCTTGTATAAGCACCAATGTCTGTTCGGAATTGAACTTGCAATCAACAACACGTATTACTGGGCACGCAGCCGCAACACGCACAAATCCTTGAATTGACATTGTGTCACCCTGGCAAATTATGTTGGGATTATACACCTATTACACGATTTCAGCTGTAGAATGATAGACATCACAGTAACGCATGGATGGCATCGTTATTTGCATCCAAAGCAAATTCAACTAGATCACCGCAGGAAGGCTTGGGCACAATCCTCAGTGGAATTGAGTATTGTTGAATTTCAATCAATGATTGTAATCGAGATTTAGAATTACTGATTTGTTTGCATAATGGGAGTTTTCCTGCGCTCAAATAGCACAGCTCTCGCACCACGGCCACCTTGAACTTCATGCCAATTTGGAGCAGTCGACAAATAGGATTCCAACCCGAGTGGCTTATCAGGATTGGATTCCACTAATACAAAGTCAATATTGTATCTATCTGCCCAAACCTCAAATCTTGCCGGGTTCTTAACAGTGATGTCATAATAAGATTGCAGCCAATCATCATTATATAATTCACAGCGATCATCCATAAATATCAATTCTCCAGGATGATAATACAGCATGTACCCGCCAAGGTTTGCATCGTTATATATATGGCGATTTGGCCCCAGGCTACAAATGGATTTTTGAACAACATCGCATAAATCGACAGGAACAGTCGTTTTACTAATTATAGCCCACTTATGACCAATAATTGGTATTGGCAATTTTGCCATTTGAAGATACACCGGTCCAATCACAACGAGAAGTGGTATTACCCAAGCGTAACATGGTAAAGTTATAGACTGCGATTCGACTTTGGTTTGTGTCGCCAGCATATCTCCATGCGATGCTAAATAGCGATAGTATAAAGTATGTGGCCAAATATCTGCAATCATTACTGCTGACACTACAGCAAATAGTGGCCCTTGCCGAATTCCCATTATCGATAGCACAAACCAAACAAATGGAATTAACCATGTCAATCGGATATTATTATACCCCTGAACGAACGTGCCCAAAAAGACCATCGTATAGATTATCCCCAATCCAATCACAACTTGTCCAGCTGTGTTTGATGGATTCAATGGCATATGTTCCAAGATAATCTTTGGTACAACTTCCGAGCCCATGATCCGCCACCATGTGCGAATCATTTCCATTCCGAATGGATTAATCAGTGGCGTCACAACACAGAGTATCAATATCATAACAAGCGATGCAGCCTGCCGATTGGATCCGATTGGTCCATATCGACCAAATTTCCAGAGTGCAATCCATCCACATACTGCCATCGCGAGAGTGAGGATTCCTGCAAGAACGCCAGCGTGAATATTAACCCAAACAATAAAAAGCGGAATGAGTATCAGTAATCTCGTGACCGTAATTCTCTTTCGGTCAAAATCGACGATGTGTGCGGTCATCCAAGCCAAGAAGACAATGGAAATCATATGTGGGCGGACATAGTAATGATATGATCCGACAAAGAATGCTATCCAAACAAATGCGGCTGCCAGAGGCCAACCCAGCCCTGAGATACGCATTCTGTGGAATAGCCAAGTATACAGAGTCGACAGTAATGCAGAAAATCCAAGTAACAATGTATCAAATTGCGATATGCGATGAGCGAGGGCCATTGCCACCTCACCCAACCATTGTTGAGGTATCCACGTTTTGCCGCTGTGCGTATAGGTAAATGGATCTGTCCAGGGGAATCCATCGTTGAGAATAATCTCACCCACACGAATATGCCAAAATGCCCCCGGATCAAGAAATGCGCGTTCACGGAATAAAATTAAAGTCATTGCCAGCATGATGACAAAAAACAACGACTCTGGGATAAATAGTCGTCTCATGCAATATATACCGGAATTAATTCTTGGAATGATAATTGGTAGTCACGCCAATTCTTCAATACTATAAACAAGTCTGTCAATAACGGCTTCATCTGTCTTAGGATTAAAAAATACAGCTTTCCACGCAGGAATGTCGAACCCCAACGGTCGATAGCCCACGTTGGTCGTAAAGCTAAGTCGTGCATCACGTGTGGAGTCCATTGTCTTCTCACGTTTATCAAAAAGTCGGCGTACTTCGGCAAAATAACGGTGAGCATCTTCGGGTGGAAGCTCGCCGTTTACTAATCGTTCAAATATCTCTCTTGCATTTCGCCCTTTAGGCAGCACCCACCAGCACACACTGGCTCCAGGAGTATTCTGATTTAACACAAGACAGTATTCCAAATTATTCAGTTTACGCTTTAGGATATCAGCAAGCTCTAAAGAGTATGATACCAGCATTTGCCATCCTTGCATTCCAATGCCATTTAATGAGGCCATAACCGTATATGGCCCAAGGCCAGGCCGACTTGTTTCAAGCGTGAAGAGGGCTGGATCTCGACGACTGTCAGCATCTGAGAAATAGGGTGTATCTTCCACTTTCCGAGCAAGGTATTGTAAATCGGATCGCTGGTTCACAATAAATGCAGAGCTGGGGTAATGACCACGCCCCATTTTGTGAAAATCTAATGTGACACTATCAGCTGATTTCAGCCCCTGGCAGAGTTGCTGTGCTTGGTTGATGACCGGCAACAGTTCTGGGGTCATCTTCAGTGGATTGCGTTCCGTGTCGTAATCCGCCAAGAAGCAGAGTGCCCAACCCACTGCCGCGTCCGCGTGTAAATGAGGCACTGGGGCACCATACTCGGCTGCCTTGCCTTCAATTACGCGACGAATTTCAGCGACATTGTCGAAACCAAACGCATCGGTCGTTCCGAATGTTGCGACAACATAGGCCACCTTGTGGCCCTGTGAATAAAGGCGATCGAGCGTTGCAATCAGGCAATCTATGCGCATTGACATGCGATTGTCTGTTGGCACTGCGTGCAGATTCTTTGTACCAATTCCTACCCAACCTGCTACAGTCTGATTACTATAATGACTGGCTTCTGATACAACCCCTGTTACTGGCTCTCCATTGATTCCGTTCCGCATTGCGCCTGGAAGCACTTTCTCAATGCCAATTCGTGCTCCATACATATTGGAGTGCGTGCCGCCTAATGTAAAGATTCCCCAAGGATCTTGTGTATTGTAGAATATCAGATTCGCTAATGCCGTAATGGCTTTGACTTCCAACTCATTTGACCGCTGACTATATGTGTCTGTACATAAGTTCGGATTTTTGAGTAAGCAGGCCACGGCTCCTATAAACGATGCGTAATTGGCTGGGCCGCGTACATTTTCGAGATGGAGCGGACTGGACCATCCATCCGTTCCCCAAAAGTACGGGAATACGGCATCGCGGGCATCCTTGAGGTTTCCCGGAAGCGTATGAATCTCTGGATTGGCACGTGCGGTGGCGTAGTTCTGAGACATAACGTGACCGGGTGGCAGCGATTCCTCGGCTGCCATCGCGGCTAAGAATTCACTAAAAATCTCCGTTACCGCGGTAGCGTCGCATTCAAAAAATGTCTTGACAAATTCATCGTAGCGTTTTCTATCCATGAGGATTGCAGCATCAAAAGGATTGTTGCAGTTATTTTCCGTTGGGTGCAACATCGACGAAATTATTGTACTTGATCCCGCCGCACTTGCCGAACGCAAAACTTGAGAATGGACTAGGTGAGTCATTTCGGCACACGGGAATGGGCGTGCGTGATGCATTGTTGTGATCCGGTGTGCAATCGCAACCATCTTCCGATGATCGTGCATCAGAAGACGCGAGAACAATGAGCGGACACCGTCATTATGGCAGTTCCAGTACGGCCATTTCATGATGGTTGCGCACGAAGAACTGTTTCCCGGCCAGCGTGGGGACATTCCAGGTACGATGGGAGAACAGCTTCATCCGGGCCAGTTCGTCGAGCCCCATCGGATTCGGAGCCACGAGGGCTATCTCTCCCGATTCCGTAGTGAGTACCAGTTTATCACCAGACCGTACCATCTGACCATTACCAAAATCCCCTTCCCGCCACAGTCGTCGACCATTCGACACATCGACACAAATCAGACAACCATCGGTCAAACCGTAGACATGTTCTTGATACAGCACGGGATTACAGAATCGCGTCGCCAGGGCACGACTCTTCCAGACTTCTCGCGTGGTCCACCGCCCATCCGCAGCGCGTTGCACTTCCACGACCGCACATCCGTTCGATTTTTCCGACGACACGAACACCCGATTGCCACCCAGAAGCAGTGGTTGCGCACTGTTCATCCCCATATCCGAGCGCCACGGATGCCGCCACAGTTCGGCCCCTGTGCTTGGATCATATCCGCCAAGTCCGCCACCATCGAAGACTACGACTTGTTCCACACCTTCCAGGGTGGCCCGCCGTGGTGAGGCGTACCCTGCCGGGTGACTGCCATGCGCCCAGAGTTTTTTCCCCGTCGCACAATCGTAAGCGGCGAGAGCCTGATTGGTGTTGTTTGCGGGATCGACCCCACAGTTGACAATGACTTTTCCCTCGATCACAAGAGGTGAAGTGGAAAGCCCCCATTCGAGGTTTTTGGCCCCATTATCTTGCAGAATGTTGATCTGCCAGCGTCGCGTGCCGGTGGCACCATCAATACAGAGGAGTTCCCCGGTAGCGCCCAGGGTGAAGACCTGACCCGCGGCGATCGTGGGTGTGGAACGCGGACCATCCCCGCCCACGGGTTCGGCCTGGCGGAACCGAGCCGTGTAGGCCACAACCCAGCGTTCCACGCCGGTAGCGCGATCGTAGCAAACAATGGCTTCCTGTTCACCGCGTTGCTCAATCGTGATGGCCGAATTCCCCGCCACGGCTACCCCGGCGTGACCGCCGCCGACAGGGTGCCGCCAGAGTGTTTGAGGCGGCGTATCCCAGGTATCCGCCAGAGCAACCCACGCGGCCACACCATCTCCGGTTGGCCCCCGATAAACGGGGCTATCCGTTGGGCCTATCTGCAAATCCGCGCCGCCAATTCCCGCCCCAGCAGACTGGAGATGATCCACCAATTGCTGTTCCGGGTCAGGATCCCAAACGAAATAAACCTTCGGGTTCATCTGACCGTCAAACTCAATGGAGTGTACGGCCATATACGCGGCCACTCCGAGTCCCACCACCAAAACGAGGACCGACACCTTGGCCCAAGACACGGCACCGCTGAACCCAAAAAACCATGTCACGCAGACCACGATGGCCAGGAGCAACGTCAATTGAAACAGCATCGTGAGCGGGAAAATCGCTTCGGGAATCCATTCCCACTTGTGAATCACCAAAAGTGTCAGCTTCAACAGAGCAGGAATCACCAGGGCCAAGATGGGCACCTTCCCACGCCGCGGAAAACCACGCCGCACTGCGGGCGGACCAACCGACGAGACAGGATCAGACATGCGAAGGCTCCGCCAGAATATCGGGCTGTTGCCATTCTAAGCAGAAGGCAACGGATGGATATTCCCGCAGCCCAATCTCGCGTGCGGATGGGTGAATGAGAAGCAGGGAATCATGGATTCATGGAAAGAATAATCGATAGGAATTGTTGCCAAGAGATGTAGAAGGGAAATGCAAGATCGAAATAAAAAGAGAGAAATGAAAAGACCGGCTGAGATTCCCGGATCGTCGCCCATTCGACCCGTTCACCACCAGCCGGTCACTTATACTCTAGCCGCTGAACTCCCGAAAAGACAACACAAGGGAATCGAAAAATCCTGAAATTTCAGACGGTCGTAGGGATTCCCGACAGCACCGCACACCGCGCCCCTCATGACGCTTTCTCGGTCACACAGCGCAAAGTTTGTAATCATAGACACTTGCAATCACTACTACAAAATTGTTTACAATTGGCACCCTTCTTGCTGTGATAGTTTCTTGTCCAAGCGGATCCCAACAATCCGACTGGAAATCGCCTTCATTGAGTGGACTGTCCTTCCCGCCACGGCGACGCCCAGGCCGTGTCGGGAAGAGTCAGATGGACACCGTTCCGAATCGTCCACGGAACCATCACCCGGCGCGGGAGGGGTCGACCTTCTCGCGCCGGATGGCTTTTCTCCGCCCGCTCGTTCACACCAGTTCCTACAATCACTACAGCCAACCGACGACCTGTGGAACCCATGGTCTTTCGAGTTGACAGCCCATAATGCCCCTTTAGACTCAAATAGTAAGGACTCCATTCCGTTGACGGCCCGGATGCCATCTCCTATAACCGTTCGCCGTCTTCCCTGGCCTCTCACGCGACGAGGAATCTCATGGCCCGACAACAACAGTCTGGCGAATCGAAAGCCCCACTCGTAATCGCCCTGGCCTTATTCGTCCTCACCACCCTCGCGCTGGGTGTCCTCACCTACTTGGCTTACTCGGACATGGCGGCGGTCAACGTCGCGGCGGACGAGGCCAAGAAGAAAGAGGCGGCAGCCGTCAAACTGCTCGAAGCGGAGAAAGCCAAGGCGCTGCTCTATCGCGTCGCCGTGGGAACCGCAACCGAGGAAGACCGCACAAACCTCAAAAACTTGACCAAAGATGCCAAAGACGCGGTCGCGGCGGAATACAACAACTTCTACAAAGCTCTGCTCACCCGTGTGGCTGGTGCCGTGCAGGATGTCAAAAAGAAGGACTTCGTCGGGAAAAGTGAATTCGTCGACCCGAAGAACGTCTTCGTCTGGAACATGGCTGCCGATGGCACCTTAGCCGATGCCCCACAAAAGCCACTGATTGATCAGATGGTCGGCTTCTACGCTTCTCAACAACTCGCCCAGTTAGACGCGACATCCAAACAACAACAGGCTGACACGGCCAAAGCCGCCTACCAGCAAGCGGCCGCGAATGAGAAAGCCATGGCGGACCAACTTGATCAGGCGCTCAAGGCCGTACCGGGTAAAGTCGCCGCTCAAATCAAGACATTTGAAGACCAGGCGAACAAACGCGCACAGGGTTTTGAAGAGGCTTCTAAAGATTATCGCGGCGAGATCAAAGCCCAGGACGATGCCAAGGCCAAGCTGAACTTCGAGATTCAACGACGGGAAGACGAAATTGCCCGTCTGCGCATTCTGAAAACCCGCTTGGAAGAAGAACAAACCGCCAAAGCCGACCACTTCCAGTACGATCGACCGCACGGGAAAATCCTGGCGAAACGGGGCGAAGTCGTCGACATCAACTTGGGTTCAGCCGACAACGTCCGCACGGGTTTGACGTTTGCCGTTCACCCGTCCGACACGCCGATTCGGGGGATGCAGTCTCGCAATCGTCCCGATGGCCGCGGTGGTCAGATTGTCGTACCGAAAGCCCAACTCGAAGTGATTGAGGTACTCGGCCCGAACCTGTCTCGGGCACGGATTACCCAGGAAACCAACCGCATCCGCGAATCTGTCCTCGTGGGGGATTTACTCTACAACTCCGCTTGGCGCAAAGGTTCCGCCGATCACATCGCCCTGTTCGGGATCTTCGATACTAATGGTGATGGCACCGACGATATTCGACAACTCGCCCGCAACCTGAGCAAAATGGGTATCATTGTCGATGCCTATTACGATCTCGGCAAGAAACAATGGGTCGGTGAGATTACAGAGAAGACGATCTATGCCGTGGAAGGGAACATGCCATTCAAAGGCGGCTCGGTGAGTGCCAGTGATGCGATTCGAGCGGCCCAGTCGGCCGTGCGAACGGGGATCGAAACGGCTCGAAAAGATGTGCTGGAACGAGGCACCAAACTTGTGAAGATGCGAGACTTCTTCCCACGAATTGGGTACACGGTCAACCTGGATGTTTCCGAAAACCGGATTAACCAAGCGGCCTCTCGGTATCTGGTGGAAGAAGCCGCCGCTCCCGCTGCTGAGGCAGGTGGCTTGAATAACTGATCGTATCCCTGCGAAACTGTGAACTGGGGGCCAATCGGTCCGCCAGTTCGCTTTGTACCGGGCGTGCTGCCGTATACCATACTCTGACACAACGACACTCAGCATTGGGGCTGACTTTTGTGAAAGGATCTGCGATGTCCACACCGGAAACCCCGGCACAACGGCTCACCGATTTCGCGTCCTGCGCGGGGTGAGCCGGCAAACTGGCCCCCAAGGCCGTGGCCCAGGTTCTGGGCTTCCTCACCAAGCCAACAGACCCGAATCTCCTCGTCGGCACCGAAACGCATGACGATGCCGGTGTTTATCGGTTGACCCCAGATATTGCACTCGTGCAAACCGTGGATTTCTTTCCGCCGGTGGTGGACGATCCGTTCATCTACGGTCAGATTGCCGCCGCGAATGCCCTTAGCGATGTGTACGCGATGGGCGGCACCCCGATCACCGCGCTCAACCTCGTTGGCTACCCCGATGACAAGCTCGAAATGTCGTGGCTCGGTCGCATTCTCCAGGGGGGTGCGGAACGGTGTGCAGCCGCGCAATGCACCATCGTCGGCGGTCACACCATCCGCGATGCGGAGATCAAATTCGGTCTATCCGTCACGGGGACGGTGCATCCCGATCGGATCCTCACCAACGCGACGGCCCAACCCGGCGATGTCCTGGTGTTGACCAAACCACTCGGCACCGGGTTCGTAACCACGGCCTCCAAGCGGGGCATTTGTCCACCAGATTTGCTGCAAGCGGCGTGCGCCAGTATGGTGACGCTCAACCGTGCAGGCAGTGAGGCCGCCTGTGCGATCGGGGTCCACGCCATGACCGACATCACCGGCTTCGGTCTATTGGGTCACGCCCTGGAGATGGCGGAAGGATCGAATGTCTCGATTACGTTGCGATTATCATCGTTACCTTTGCTGGAAGGAATCGAACAGATCGACGTGCGGAAGTGTCAGACACGCGGCAGCAAGAGTAACCGAGAATACACGCAACCCTTTACCGTAATTCCAACCAACGGGGATGCGGTGCGAGCAGAGTTTCTGTTCGATCCGCAGACTTCTGGTGGCTTGCTCATCAGCGTGCCCGCAGAACGAGTGGATGCCTTGATGCAAAAACTCACGCAAGCGGCCACCCCCGCCGCCGCGATTATCGGCACGGTCCACCCCCGTGGTTCTCACGCTCTCACGATTGCAAACGAGTGAACGGGGTTCAGGACACTTCCTGCAACGGGCAATGCAGCATCGTCGCGGGCGGATCGGGGTGAAACCGAGTCCGCCCACTGGTATTTTCCGAGGCCGCGACACGTTCTTGCCGTGGTCGGTTTACGGTGTTTTCGGCTCCTCACGGTATGGTTTCTTGTCCTGGTAGAGTGCCAATCGCTTTTTCGCAATCAGACCGAACTGTTTCTCGAAGGCCGTATCGGCAAGCGCTTGTTTCTGATATTGCACGGCCTTGTCAAACTCCCCGGCTTCCGCATAGGCGGCGGCTAGGGTGTCGATCGCGTTCATGTTTTTCCACTCGGAAAGTTCACAGGCCGTGGTTGCGGCTTGAATCGCGGCTTTGCCATCCCGAAGCGACTCTTCCGGGCAGGTGGCGAGTAACCACGCCTTCATGTTCAATGCATCGGCGTACTTCGGGTTCAGGCGAGTGGCTTCCTGATAATCTTGCAGTGATTGCGGATAGGCCTTCTTTCTCGATCGCGCAAGACCGCGATGATAGAACGCGAGGGACAATTGAGGATTGAGCCGAATCGCTTGACTGTAATCCTGAATGGCTTTGTCTTGCTCCCGTATAATGGATCGCTCCATTCCACGACTATAGAATGCTTTACTATGCTTAGGATTGAGCCGAATCGCTTCACTGTAATCTTGAATCGCTTTGTCGCTATTCTTTTTCAGGGACCATGTGAGGCCGCGTTCATAAAATACGCCAGAATTTTGGGGATTGATACGGATGGCCGCATCGAAATCCTGAATCGCCTTATCATAGTCACCCTGACTCTTCCAGACATAACCCCGATTGCCGTAGGCGATGGCCAACTGAGGATCGAAGCGAATGGCTTCATTGAAATCTTGAATCGCCTTCGTATTATCGCCTGTGTTGATGTATACTGTGCCCCGATTATTGAACGCCATTGCGTACTGAGGAGCGAGCCGGATCGCTTCGTTATAATCCTGCATGGCTTTGGTAAAGTCTTGCTTTTTGTCCCAGGTAAAACCCCGTTCGTTGAATGTTCTGGCATCGCGCGGATTTTGGCGAATGGCTACGTCAAAACTCTGAATGGCTTTGTCATATTGGCCCTGATTCCTCCAAGCAATACCACGATGACTATATGCTGTGGTCAATTGTGGATTGGCTTGGATTGCTTCATCGAAATCGCGGATGGCCTTTTCATTTTCCCCGATGGATAACCATTCGACACCACGGTTAAAGAGGGCAACAGCATATTTCGGATTCAGGCGGATCGCTTCATCATAATCCTGAAAAGCCTTTTTTCTTTCTTTGATATCGGAATAGGTTAGCCCACGTCCATTGAATGCTTCGGCGAATTTCGGATTCAGGCGGATCACTTCGCTGAAATCCAGGATGGCTTTTTTGGCTTGGCCGAGCTTTCGCCAGGCGAAAGCCCGATTATGAAATGCAGCGGCCAACTTCGGGTCGAGTTCAATAGCGGTGTTATAATCCTGAATGGCCTTGTTGGCATCTGCCAGATTCTGCCAAGCATCTCCACGATACTTGAAGGCATAAGCATATTTCGGCTTGAGGCGAATCGCTTCACTATAATCTGCAATGGCTTGCTGATAATTGCCACGATCGGATTGGATGAGCCCGCGTCCGTTGAATGCATTGGCCAATTGCGGATCGAGTCGAATTGCGGCGTTGAAATCCTGAAAAGCCTTGTCAGTCTGACCCTGATTTCTCCAGGAATAACCGCGATTACTGAAGGCTAGGGCGAATTTCGGATTGAGACGAATCGCGGAATTATAATCTTGGACGGCTTTATCATTCTGCCTTTTGGTTGACCACTCTAAACCACGATTGTTGAAGGCGTTGGCATTTTCGGAATCGTGTTCGATGGCGGCATCGAAATCGGTAATGGCCTTGTCGCTATCTCCCTTATCAGAATATACCAATCCACGCCCATTGTACGCATCGGCGAGTTTCGGATTGAGGTGTATCGCCGTGTCAAAATCCCGGATCGCTTTCTCCGCTTGACCCCGACTCTTCCAGGCGTAGCCACGATTGCTGAAAGCCACGGCGAGCTTCGGATTGAGGCGAATCGCTTCACTATAATCTTGAATCGCCTTTTCATATTCATTTACATAAGTCCACGCAATCCCACGATTATTGAAGGCTTGGAAGTAGTCGGGTTGGAGGCGGATGGCTTCGTCATAATCTTGGATGGCGTTGGCATTTTCTCCTCGACCGACCCAAGCGAGTCCACGCCCATTAAATGCCGCAGCCAATTTGGGATCGAGGCGAATGGCCGCGTCAAAATCCTGGAGGGCTTTATCCGTTTGGCCGCGTTTTTCCCAAACGTAGCCACGACTGCTGAAAGCACGGGCAAACTGAGGGTTGTATCGAATGGCCTCATGAAAATCTTGGAGAGCTTTGTCGTAGTTGTTTTTGGCGAACCATACTTCCCCGCGGTTACTGAAGGCAAGACTATATTGTGGGCTGAGTCGAATCGCCTCGTCCAAGTCTTGGATCGCTTTGTCAAAGTTCCCCTGTTTCGACCAAGCCACCCCACGATTGTTGAAAGCCAGGGCATATTTCGGATTGAGTCGGATGGCTTCGTTGTAATCCACAATGGCTTTGTCGTTATTCTCCTGATCCGACCAAACCCAGCCGCGGACGGTGTAGGCTACGGCATCTTTGGGTTGTAAGCGAATGGACTCCGTGAGGTCTTGAATGGCTTTCTCCAGTTCGCCATGTTCCTTCTGAGCGAGGCCACGCATGTACCAGGCGAACGCATCGGCGGAATCGGCCTGAATCCGCTCGGAGAAAAAAGCAACGGCATCCTGCGATAGGATGAATTGATTCTTGAGAACCCAACCGACTTTGTGCCCATCACTCAACCGCAGCCAGTCGTCCCCGTCTTCCTGCACGCGGAAGAGGCCGTAGCCATCGAATGCCAAGAGAATCTCTTTTCCGTCCGCATGATCACCGAATTGTACTTGCGAATTGGGGACGGTATTCAGAACCTGTTCCCCTTTCCAGGATTTGTCTCGGCTCCAGTCCGCCGCCGATACGGTGCCCGCCACAAGCAGGCAGATGGCGATCACGGTGCGATGCATGATGGGTTTCCTGTACCTGGAAAATCGTCTGGCTATCATCAAGCTATAATCACACACTAACAGTATCGCAAGATGGTAGACCAGAATTCCTTACTCCTCGATGATACGGGTCGTGACGCGCTCGCGGTCAAGGCGGGCAACCAGTTCCTCGGCGGTGCCGCGGGTGAGGTGGTCGGCGAGGATAAATTGCGGTTGTTGCAATAACGCCTCCGCTTCCTCTTGTGTGCAATTCCGCGTCGTTCGCACAATCGGCAGCAACGCGGGTGCGGAAATCGTCCGATGTGATTCGATCACCACCGACCAACAGTGGGGCGGTTGCTCGCGGCGGAGTAACCGTTCCAAGTCCGGCAATGCCATCACGGCCGCGAACCGATCCCCGGACTTCAACCGATATTGACGCGGTATCCCTTGTTCCGCAAAGGGTGCCTGACCGAACACGGCAACCGGCAATAAGCCGTAATCCACCATCACCGCGAACAGTGTCTGTTCGTACAAACACAAATCATCCGGTTGAACATCGAACTCGACCGCTGCGAACATCTGCCCGGCGATGTTGAACAAGGTATGCACGCGATCCCCGTACAACGCCGACACGAACGCGGGAGCCGCCACGGCTGACGCGGACACCGTGTACCGAATGTCTGCGGCTTCGCGTACCGATCGCGCAAAATCGGGCTCATTCAAACGGACCACGACCCGATGATCGGGTTTCACACTTCGCACCAGGAGAGCAATTTCCAAGTTCGCCAGTTCCGATTCCACGGCTGCAATCACGGCACGCGCAGTATCAACCCGCGCTTGACGCAGCACCTCCAAAACCGTCGCATCACCGATGATGACAGGTACGCCCATCCGCCGCACCGTAGCCGCGAACGGGTTATCGTTCACCTGCTCGATCGCAACCACTGATCGGCCGAGTCGCGTCAATTCCTGCACGCAGCGGTAGCCGACATTGCCCAACCCGCAGACCACAATATGGCCACGATCCGGCACCTTGGAGGCTTCCAGGGCGATGCCGAGTCGAGCGCGAATCAGGTAGTTCGTGAAAATCGCCGTAAACCCTGCAAACAGGGCCGCGCCCGCCAACCGCAACCCACTGAGGAACAGCTTCACCCAAGGTGGCCGCCCTTCCCCATGCATCGCCGTATTCGTGGTAATCAGAGACACGGTTTCATACACGCCATCCGCCCAACTCGAACCAACGAGGAACCGAAAGACCAACGTACTCCCGAACAGCACCAGAAACAGCGACGTGAAACCGATTTTCACCGGCAAGTCGATTGCCCGTAGAGTCCGGTACACCGTGCGTCCCAAACGCCGAATACGCCCCGCCCAGCGCACGGAGAGAAACTCACCCCGACCGGAATCTAGCAACACTTCGAGCCGGTCGGGGCTACCACAAACAATCAGGCGATCATCAACATGCAACACGGCCGCACCCGCGACCTCTTGCAGCAACAACGGAGAACCCGCGGCCGGAAGATGGGCCAGGATGAGCAACCCGAACTCTTGCGTAACCCGCGTCACCGTTGTTCCGACCAACGGTGAACCGTCTTCGATGGGGATTTCCGCGATTTGATGGGATCCCACATCCAGATGAAATGCGCCGAGGGAATCCCCCGTCACGGCAGCCAGGGCCAGCATCGGAGCCATCAACGCGGACACCGACAGCGCCGCCGTGTTGCGAACAGTAGACCCTAATGAGGCCAGCAAGTTCTGATTGAACATCCGCACCACGATACGGCAATCTGGATTCATCCGGCGTACTGTCAAAGCAGCGGAAACATTGGCAAGATCGTCTGAAGTCACGATCAACACCGCACGCGCCGTGGATGCGCCCGCCTGCTCCAGAATCGCTTCATTCCGGCAATCACCGACGATCAGGGTCACACCAACAAGGCGCGGATCGTTTGCCTCAGCGCGTGTGTCGATCACGATCACAGGGTCGCCGGTTCTCTTGAGAAATTCGAGTACCCGCCAGCCCACCTTCCCGAGCCCACAGAGAACCACGGGTTGTTTCATGGTTCGACTCTCCGATGATGTTTGTAGTGAAGCCCTATGCAGGGATTCGGTCCAGCCGAGCCATCATCTTTTCCGTCGTGTATACTAACTAGACTTCCTCCCTCTGAGTGGCCTGCCATGAATCGACGCGATTTTCTTGCCGCTTCTGCGGCCTGCGCGACTGTACCGAGCGTTCTTTCCGCCGCGACGGGTGGTATTCACCTGCCACGCGGGAAGGCGGAACACTGCATCTTCATTTGGCTCGGCGGCGGCATGGGGCAGGCCGACACGTTCGATCCCAAAGTACTCGGCAAGAACAAAGGAACCGATAAGAAAGCCGGTTCCCTGTACCCGTCCATTGCCACCGCCGTCCGCGACGTGCGCGTCTGCGAACATTTGAAAAAGACCGCGAATCTGATGGATCGCGTCACTGCTATTCGCACGGTGAACCACCGAGTCATCGACGAACACGCCTTTGCGACGAATCTCGTCCATACCGCACGCATGATCTCGGGAACCACCACCTACCCCTCCATCGGTTCCATCGTGGCTCACAAACGCGGCGCAGTCGATCCTACGGTGCCTGCGTACATTTTGATCGGCTATCCGAACGTCAGCCGGGGGCCGGGTTTCCTGGGCGCGCAAGCGGGATTCGTATACCTGACCGATACCGAGAGCGGCCCGGCTGGGTTCACTCGCCCCAGTTTCGTGACTGAGCAACGCGCGGAAGCCCGGAAAAAGCTACTCAATACCTTGAAGGCTCATGGTGCCGCCGGTTCCACAGTCGCGGACTACACCGAAGCCCAGGCCGAAGCGCTGCGACTGGCGGGGCCGAAATTCATGAAAACCTTCGATCTCACACAAGAACCCGCGGAACTCCGCAATCAGTACGGCGGTGAATTCGGCCAACGCTGCCTACTCTCACGGCGATTAGTGCAAGCGGGCGTGCGATTCATTGAGGTTTCGCACAACCTGAACTTCGTGAATGGCACCGGGTGGGATGTCCACAATGAAGGGATCGACAATCAGCATGTTCTGATTCAGGAACTCGACACCGCTTTGGCCACTCTGATTCAGGATCTGGAAGCCAAGAACTTATTGGATCGCACGCTCATCGTCGTCGGCACCGAGTTTGGCCGGCCACCCGAATTTGACGGTCGAGGCGGGCGCGGCCACCAAGGCAGCGCATTTTCGCTTGTCCTGGCGGGCGGCGGCTTGCGGCATCACGGAGCGTATGGGGTAACCGATGAATTGAGCAAGAAAATTGTATCCGACCCCGTATCGTTGCCGGATTTCCACGCCACGATTCACTGGGCATTGGGGATCGACCCCACCCAGGATTTGATGGATAATGGCCGCCCGGTTCCACTCACCGATGGCGGCCAACCTGTAAAAGCCTTGTTTGGATGATGCACGACAAACGGTCCATTTACCGCAACGGGGAATAATCGGTGGCGTGGAGCATTTCTGACTTCACGCCGCCTGGGGCCGTCAAGGAACCACCGGCCTTGGCTTCCGAGGCTTGGAGCACTTTCACCCATTCGGGATCTTGGCGGAACGCCCCAAAAGACGCATCGCGGGCCTGTTGGCTATCATGTGCGAGCAGGTAAACCAGTGTCTCCGTATCACCCTTCTGCCCCTTCACGGGCACCCAGTAGACCAGATTGGTCATCCCGTGCTTCTCGAACAATTTCATCGTGTGATCTCGAAAGCGGGCGTGCAGGTTATCCAGATTGCCTGGAGTGGTGGTGTACGTTCGCAGTTCCAAGACACGGGGTTTCTTGGCCTGTGCGGGGGTAAGTTTGGGGGAATAGTCCGTTGGTGTCAAAAATCGAGAAACCACCTTGGCCACCAACTTGCCGTCTTTTTCCGAGTCGGCTTTCGCTTTCTTCCAGTCCGGGTCCGCTTGAAAATTCTCCCAGGATTGATTCCGAGCTTCCAGACTCGGATAAGAGAGAAAATAAATGAGCTTGTTTTCTTCATTGTTCACGGGCACGAAGTAACCAACATTGGTGATGCCGTGCTTTGCGAACAATTTCATCGTGTGATCCCGAAACCGCGCATGAAGGGCATCGAGTTTCCCCGGTGGGGAATAATAGGTACGCATCTCGAACACGGTAGGTGTCTCGTGTGAGGTTGGCGGTGCCGCGTTCAGGGAAACCGCGGCGAACAGAGTGAGCGAAAGAGAAAACATCGAACGCTCCGCGAGAGGAGAAACAATAGCCGAACCGGAGTGATTATACGGCGAATGCATTCGATAGGGGGTAAAAGTCACCCTTCAGCCATTCCCAGACCGATCACCTTAGCCGATCTGCCGTATCACACACTGATTCCGGCCCTGAGCTTTCGCATCCGCCAATGCGGCGGCGGCTTGCTCACGCAATTGCTCATACCCCACGGAAGTTGCCGCACCCGCAACGGCAAAGCCGACACTCACGGTAACGGGGATATGCTGATTACGATAAGAAGTGCGTCCCTGCTCAACGGTAACCCGCAGTCGCTCCGCCAGCACGGCCGCCCCCTCCAGATCCGTGTTCGGAGCCACGACCATAAATTCCTCCCCCCCCACTCGACCAATCGAATCGGCCGCCCGCGTCGCGGATTGCAGAATCTGCCCCAGCCATGTCAGAACATGGTCACCACCAGATAAGAGGTAAGTGGAATTAATCTGCTTGAACCGATCCGCATCGATGAGGCCGAATCCCAGTGGTGCCGGTGCGCGGGTGCGACGCAGCAACTCCTTGCGGGCGATCAGTTCGATGGCACGACGATTCGGCATCCCCGTCAAAGCATCCGTGAGGGCCATTTTTTCCAGGATTTGATTCTTATGCTGTAATTGTGCCAGTGCGAATTGCAACTCATGGGTGCGATCTTGCACACGTTGTTCCAGCTCCAGATTGAGCCGCCGCAGTTCTTCCAAGAGTTCCTCATGGCTGCGTTCGAGTAGCAGGCCGCGCGCCACTTGCCGCAGCATCATGAGTAAATCATCCGCTCGCCACGGTTTGAGGATCAGCCGGTGAATCCGCGAATTGTTGATCGCCTCAACCGTATCTTCCACACTGGCGGTGCCGGTCAGTAACACCCGAGCCGCACGGGGTTTATGTTGCTGCACCCAATCGAGAAGCTGAATCCCCGAGCGATCGGCCAAGTGGAGATCAGACACGACAATATCAATGGGATGATCCTGAAGCCACTGCTGAGCCTGACTCACTGAAGATGCCGTATGCACCGCAAATTCCTGCCCCAATTGCCCCGTTAACAAGGCCAATATGGAAGGCTCATCATCGACCACAAGAACAGAACACAAATAGCGAGAATGTGCCATGACCGAATGGGTGGGAGGGCGAATAATCCGTCGAATCGACCGAGGTGCTAAATCAATCACGAGCTGACTGCCTTCCTGGTTAAGTCAGGGCTCGGTGAGCGATCCGAAGCCATATCGAGACGGAATGAGGATACACTATGTCATGACAACGCCCGCAGTCGAAAAATTTGAATCAGAAAGGAAGGATTTTCTTGGAAATCCCCGAAACTTCATGCCAAACCCCCGCGCAATCTCGCTATTTCTCCCCGTTTCTCCAATTTCAAACCCGACATTGAGAAAAATCTGTTGATTCTGAGCCAGTTGCTTGATAACTGGTCAGACGGCGTTTACAATCCAACTGATTCGACCGAAAAGAGAATGCACAGGGGGTTCAGGCCCAAACGCGGAATGGGTAGCCGCCCGCAATCGGATTCGCCATCCAACCCCCCACACACCAGCTTGCCTGGAACACGGGTTCGGAAATACGGCCATCCTCATCACGGATCACCGGCTCCCCCGCATGTGTCATTGGACACACTGCCTCCATAACCCCCTTGCCAACGCCGGGTGATGACCGGATGGGTCCGGTCGCCGACTGCGTGTCGCCCCGTAATCCGGGGATGCCCGTATTAACCTTATTTGCCAAGCATCTTGGGGGAAGGCTGCTATGAAGACTGCCAGGCGGAAACGTATTGTTCCGTCGGCCCAGGTCGCGGAGTCTCCGCTGACCACCTTTTCTTCGGACCTCCTCACACCCGAAGAAGAGCGCGAGCTTCTGACCAGCTTCTGGGATTGCAAAAGTGAACTCGTCCGTGTCCTGATTCGGCACTTCCCGGATCTCAGGGCCAGCAAACCACCACTCGAACCCTGGCCCATGGCCCAGTTCATTCGAGACAACTGTAACGATACCACCCGCGAAGTCATGGCGGTGCGACGCTTGCACGATCGCTACGTCCACTACAAACATCGCCTCGCCTCCGCCAATATCCGCCTCGCGGCCCACGTCGCCAAACGGTTCCGCCACCATAGCCTCAGCTACTCCGACCTTCTGCAAGAAGCCGTCTGCGGGCTGATGCAAGCGATCGACCGCTTTGACGTGTCTCACGGCACGCGGCTCGCTACCTATGCGACTTGGTGGATTCGGCAGACGCTCCAGATTGCCGTGGCTCGCCAAAGCCACCTCGTCAGTCTCAGCCCGCACCACCTGCAGGAACTCGGCCTCCTCCAACAGGAATCCGAAGCTCTGGCCCACGGTGGGAAGCACCTGCCCAGCCCGCAAGAACTGGCCCAACGCACTGGCAGCAGCCTCGAACACCTCAACCACCTCCAGACCGCCACCCGCACTCCCGTCAGCCTGAATGCCGTCCTCGATGACGACAGCGATTTCAAGTTGACCGAGGCGATGCCGGATACCGGAACGCTGGTGCAACAAGAGTGCAACGAACGTCAGGAAGCGCTCAAATTCCTGATGGAAAACCTCCGCCCCCGAGAACGAAAAGTTCTCGATCTGCGGTTCGGTCTGACCGGAAGCGGCACGCATAGCCTGCGTCAAATCGGGCACCTGCTCCGCATCAGTAAAGAACGAGTCCGCCAGATTCAGAACCGGGCACTGGAAAAACTCCGGGCCAGCGCGGAACGTGTGGGCTGGGAACCGACCCTGCTGTTGGAATAGTCTACCGACTGACAAACCCCGCAGGCATCTGTCTACGGGGTTTGTTCGGTTGCAGAGTTTCCAGTTTCAGAATCTTCCGTGTCTAGCAATGGCTAGGTTATGCGGCCTTTGTGACATGTTCAAATCGCATCTGTGACAGCTCGGCGTATTCCGTATCCGCTTCCAAACTGATCCATTTCCGACCCAATTCCTCCGCAACCGCTCCGGTAGTGTTGCTGCCCGCGAACGGGTCGAGTACCCAATCCCCTGGGTCCGTCAGAAACTGCACAAAGAACCGAACCAGCGCCTCCGGCATCGCCGCCGGGTGCCGCGCAACCCCCTGCTCCCGGCAACGCCGATGATACGGACTGTTGTTGATCGTGTTCGGGATCGGCAGAATGGCTTCCGGTTCAACCACTTGCTCACTATTCGGTGGTACCAACACATTCGCCGGGATCGCGCCGCCATTATCTGTGAGAAAAGACTTTTCCCCGATGCGATGCTCACTGGGCCGCTGCCCGCCGGTATAACTCCCCTTTTTGAGCAGTTTCCGCATCGCAGCGCTGTATTCCGTCAGCACACGGCGATTGTCCGCCTTCGGGTGCGGCACCGGCGAGAGCCACCAGACCCGCGTGAACGAATCCTTGACACGGGTACGGCGCACCGTCACCCATTCCGCCGGTGTGGGCAGCCGAGCCGGGTTGAAACAGATGAACTCCTGACACAAATGCAGCCCCGCGGCCTCTTGAAATGCTAGCAACGCTTTGATGCCTGCTGTCGATACGGTGGGAGTGCCGGGGTTCCAGCCATTGCCGATTTCCAGAACGATCGAACCATCCGGTGTGAGCATGTCCGTGAGTGGCTGGGCAAATCCGGCGAGCCAGTCCGCGAATGCGTCACCGATTCGGTTGCCGTATTTCTTCTGGCGTTGCAGTGGGAACGGCGGTGAGGTGAAGACCAACTGCACCTGCTTCCGCATCGGTTTGAGTAGACGATGGGGAAGGAGTTTCTCAGCAGGCCCGAGAAACAGTTTCCCCTTCTCCGTCTGATAGGCGAGTCGTGGTTTGGTGCTGCCGATGGCGTGACCGGCATGGCGAATCACCTTCTCTCCCATTCCGGGCCTCCTGCGTACTCTCCGCGTCTAACGCCACCATCTGAGCGGGACTGGTATGGCGATCTGCTACCCGATTGTCAATGCGAAGGCAGGCCAGGCAAACTGGGATACCAGCCGGAGCGGGAAGAGGCAGCATCGACCCGGAGATCCTGCCGCCGGATTGGAGCCGCGCTTGGCCAATGGCCCTCGGTTTTCCTAAAACTCTCCTAGATATTTCCTGCCGCCGAGGGACTGCGGTGGGCTGGCTTCCCTACCCGTATGAGCGAATATGAGTACCAAGCACGTTTACTTTTTCGGCAATGGCACCGCGGACGGCGACGGCAAACAGAAAGAACTGCTCGGCGGAAAGGGAGCCAACCTCGCCGAAATGAGCAAGATCGGCATTCCGGTCCCGCCGGGCTTCACCATCACCACGGAAGTCTGTGCGGAATACTACGAAGCCGGGAAGAAGATTCCCGATGCGGCCATCCCGGAAATTGACGCGGCCTTGCAAAAAGTCGAAGCCGCCTTCGGCAAGAAATTCGGGGACAATGCCGACCCCTTGCTGGTGTCCGTGCGTTCTGGGGCCGCCCTCTCCATGCCGGGGATGATGAACACCATCCTCAACCTCGGTCTGACGGATGCCTCCGTCGAGGGACTCGCTCAGAAGACCGGTAACCCCCGCTTCGCCTACGATAGCTACCGCCGCGTCATCGACATGTTCGGCAGCACCGCAATGGGTGTCGAACACGAAGAATTCGAGCATGAACTCCACTCCATGAAGGAGAAGAAGGGGGTCAAGCTCGATACCGACCTGACCACTGACGACTTGAAAGAACTCGTCCAACGCTACAAGGCCGTCTACAAGAAAGCCGTCGGCGACGATTTCCCGCAAGACCCGAAGCAGCAGTTGTACCTCGCCATCAACGCGGTCTTCAACTCCTGGAATGGCAAGAAAGCCATCGAGTACCGGCGGATCGAACGGATCACCGGCCTGAAAGGCACCGCCGTCAACGTCCAAGCGATGGTCTTCGGCAACATGGGCGAAGGTTCGGGGACCGGCGTGGCCTTCACCCGTGACCCGAATACCGGCGAGAACGTATTCTACGGCGACTACCTCATCAACGCGCAGGGCGAAGACGTGGTCGCGGGGATCCGCACCCCCGAACCCATCTCGCAACTGCACGACGAAATGCCGAAAGTGTACGAGCAACTCATGGCCATCCGCCAGACGCTCGAAAAGCACTACCAGGAAATGCAGGACATCGAATTCACCGTACAGGAAGGCACCCTGTACATGCTCCAGACCCGCAACGGCAAACGTACCGGCACCGCCGCCGTGCGGATCGCCGTGGAGATGGTGAAAGAAGGACTCATCGACGAAACCACCGCCGTCAAGCGGGTGCCGCCCGATAGCCTCAATCACCTGCTGCTGCCGCAACTCGACCCGAAGGCGAAAGCCGAGGTGGTAGCTCAGGGGATTGCGGCCAGCCCCGGTGCCGCTTCGGGGATCGTGCTGCTCTCCGCGGAAGCCGTGGTCGAACATCACGCCAAGCATCCCAAAGATGAGATTCTGCTGGTTCGGAAAGAAACCTCCCCTGAAGACGTGGCCGGGATGCACCTCGCCGTGGGGATTCTGACCAGCACCGGGGGCAAAGCCAGCCACGCCGCCGTGGTCGCACGCGGTTGGGGCAAGCCGTGCGTCGTCGGCTGCGAAGCCGTCAAGATCGACGACAAGGCCCAAACCATCAGCATCGCCGGGAAGACCGTCAAAGCTGGTGAGTTCGTCACCATCAACGGCACCACCGGCGATGTCATGATCGGCAAAGTTCCGACCGTGGCTCCGACCATGACCGGCGACTTCGCCACCCTCATGGGCTGGGCCGACAAGAGCCGCAAGCTAAAAATTCGCACCAACGCCGACACCCCGGCTGACTCAGCCAAAGCCCGTGAGTTCGGCGCGGAAGGAATCGGTCTGTGCCGCACTGAACACATGTTCTTCGGGGAAGATCGGATCGTGGCCGTGCGCGAAATGATCCTCGCCGCCAACGAAGCTGGACGGAAAGCCGCACTCGCCAAGATCGAACCGTTCCAGAAAGCGGACTTCGTCGGCATCTTCGAGGCGATGGACGGCCTACCCGTCACGATTCGCCTGCTCGACCCACCGTTGCACGAGTTCTTGCCGCACGATGCCAAGGGCCAGGAAGAAGTCGCCAAGAGCATTGGTGTCACGGCCGCCAAGGTCAAAGAACGGATTGATGAACTCCACGAGTTCAACCCGATGATGGGCTTCCGTGGCTGCCGATTGCCGATCGTCTTCCCGGAAATCGGTGATATGCAGGTCCGAGCGATCATCGAAGCGGCCATCGAGGTCAAGAAGAAGGGCAAGAGCGTTCTGCCGGAAATCATGATTCCGCTGATCGGTACGCTGGAAGAACTGGCGATTCTGAAGAAACGCACCATCGCCGTCGCCGAAGAAGTCATGGCCAAGGCCGGCACCAAGGTCGACTACCAAGTCGGCACCATGATCGAACTGCCCCGCGCCGCCCTGACCGCGGATCGCATCGCCGAGGAAGCCGAGTTCTTCAGCTTCGGTACGAACGACCTGACCCAAATGACGTTCGGTTTTAGCCGTGACGACATCAAAGGATTCATGCCGACTTACTTGAAAGAAAAGATCCTGCCGGTGGATCCGTTCCAGTCGATCGACGTGAACGGTGTCGGTCAGTTGATCGAGATCGGCATCCAGAAAGGCCGCTCCAGCCGTCAGGCGAAGACCGGCCAGCATCTGAAGGTCGGCATCTGTGGCGAACACGGCGGCGACCCAGACAGCGTCCAGTTCTGTCACAAGGTCGGCATGGATTACGTTTCGTGCAGCCCGTTCCGGGTGCCCATCGCCCGCCTCGCCGCCGCCCAGGCCGCCTTGGGTGAAGCTGGCAAACGCGATAAGTAAATCGTCGAACACACCTTGCTGGGGACATGCCTAGAAAATGGTCCATGTCCCTGGCAAGGTGTCATTCCGCGAGCGTCGTGCGATGCCACACGCTCGCGGGTATGAAGGATAAACGCACCCTTTCCCAGGGTAACGCGCTAGGTTGCGTTTTATCGGAACGGATGGGCTCACGGTTCGGTTCACGCCGATCGGATGGTGTCCCGTTTGCGAAGATAGGCACGCGCGGAGTCCGCCATCGTGACCAGAGCCGCTCCCATCATAATCGCATCCTTGAGCACCAATCGCCCAGCTCCACTGAGATAAGGGAACCCATGTGTGGTGTCGCCCAGTGCGGGCACCCAACATTCCGGGGTCGTGATCAGGAACGAAAGCGTCACGAACGACATCACGAAGATCAAGAAACTGCCCAATGCCGCAACCTGGGGTAGGATGGGGTGCAGGCAAAGCATCAGGCCGTACAGCACAATCACGGAACCCAGACCATAGGCAAACGGATATGTGCCGTTCGCTTCGTGCCAAGCCCGGTTCTCGGGAACGAGCGCCCCTTCCGGGTTCTTGTGCGTTTTGTAGTTCCCCGGATCCTGAATCAAGAAACTCATGAAGGGACTGTTGGCAACGAACGGCATGATCCCATCTGCTTCATATCGAGCCGCTTTCAGACCGCCGATCCAGAGGAATACCACGATCAGCCCCAAGCGTGTCAGAGGAATCCCCAGACGATCCGCCCGAGCTACCGTTTCCATGATTGATCGCAAGTTCATGAGTATTATTCTCCGTGATACGGATGTGGAAGTCGCGGGCCTATGGGCTTCACCCGCTGTGATGCCTCCATTATCTCGGATGAGGAACTACAAGGGCATGGACGGTCGGCCCGAAGTCATGGACAAATTGCTCCCACCGCGAATTGCTGTTTCAAAATCGCGGAAGTCGGTCGGAGAAACACCCGTCGCTTTCCGAAACATCCGGCTAAAGTACAGTTCATCCGTGTAACCGAGTTCTCCGGCGATCGCTTTCACGGGCTTGAGCGTATGCAGGAGTTCCCATTTGGCATGAATCAAAATCCGGCGACGAATGATGTCCGTGAGCGTGGTGCCGAGTTGTTCGCGGACGAGTCGCCCCAAGGTCTTCGCGGTCATGTGGAGCGCATCGGCATATTCCGCGGGGGCGTGCCAATCTTGGTAGTGGTCTTCGATCAACGCGGACAACCGCATCAGTACCGGATGACGATACTTCATCGTGGAATCGCAGGTTTCCTCCCGTTCCGCCTTGGCGCGAGTCGCCACGATCAACAGCAACTTCAAGTACGCCAGTGTCGCTTCTTCATAGGCTAATCCACGGCTGTGATATTCAGCTGCAATGCGTGCGAACAACTCGGCAATCTCAGCGTGAACTTGTTCCTCTAAGGGAAGAACCGGGATTCCCAAAGGATCGTTGAACAGGCGACCGGAGCAGCCCGATTCGGCATGAAAAGTTTCGATGCACAGGAAATTGGCGTGAAAGGCAATGCGATGGCCGATCAAGGGTTGTTCCGACGTAAATCGGAGATACTGGTACGGCACCGCGAATAGTAATGTCCGCGGGCCGAACGGATGGCAAGTATCATCGACCGCGACCCGCCCAGTACCCGCCGTGATCTGATACACCGTGAAGCAGTTCGTCCGAGCCGGTTCCCAGACCCCTTCATGGGTCGGAATCGTCGTGCAGAGGAACGGTTCGCCGCCTGTGCGGGGGTCGAAGAACTGCATATGGGGTGCGTGCTGGTCCCTCACGGTTTGTCAACTCCCCACACTGTTGCACAAAGTTGTTGGGCATGAAGTGGATGAGAAGCACACCCGATTCTCGGAAGTGTGCCAGCAGGGCAGGGATCGTCGCCAACATGATCGCAGCCGCCGGTTCGGTAAACGGAAGATCATTCAGTCGATACGCTGTCGTGTGATTCCGCGAGCCGTTGATTCCGCGAGCCGTTGGGGAGCCGATGACGGCGGGCAGACTCTGTGAAATCGGAGTCCACATGCCGTCACCGGCTCCGGCGTGGTGGCCGTATCCATCAGGCGCCGTAGTCGATGTCATCTTTGTTGATGCGGTGCTTGAAGATAAACTCACGCCGGCCTTCGACTTCTTCGCCCATGAGCGTGCGGAACATATATTCTGCCTTCATGGCATCGTTCAATGTTACGCGGAGGAGTGTACGGTCTTCGGGCTTGAGCGTGGTATCCCACAATTCTTCGGGGTCCATTTCCCCGAGTCCTTTGAAGCGGGTGATCGTCATGCCCTTCTCACCGAGTCGCCGAATCTCCGCGACCAATTGGCGCAGATGGTCGAGTTCCTTCGTATGATCCCCGTGGCCGATGACGAACCGCACCGGGGGTTCCCGCCCCGCGAGGCGAGGAAGTGCGATCAGGTCTTCGGGTAAGAATCCCAGTTCCACAAGTTTGGCCGTGGCTCGGTTCAAGGCGCGGACTTCGTGCCATTCATCGACGGTGAAGCGGTAGCGTTCGTCCAGTTCCTCCGGGGTGCCCGTGGGAGCGGTGGTCCCCGTGGCTCCGGTGCCTGCCAGAGCATCATCGGCGATGGTCAAATCACGCCCGAGTCGCTGCGATTCCGCGATGCGGTAGGCTTCCACTTCTTCCTGTGCGTGGAAAAACTGTTCTTTCATCCCGAGTCGGACATGGAACATCGGGAAACCGGCTGTGGTGCGACGTGGCAGGAAGGATTCCAGAGAATGCCCGCGTCGTTCGAGAATCTGAGCCGCTTGCTCGAATTCATCCAGCACGCGAATCAGACCCGCGAGTTCATCCCCGACAAGCGACTTCGGGTAGGCGGGGGCTTCACGCCCCGCGACAGGCCGAACTTCGAGCGTGGTATCCTTCATCCCGCGTGAGAATAGCTCTTTGGCCATCTCCTCACGGGTTTGAACGAAGCGGACCTCTTTTTTCTGGACCACTTTGAACAACGGCGGCCGGGCAACGAAGATATGCCCCGCCTCGATCAACTTCCGCATCTGGCGGAAGAAGAACGTCAGCAGCAGGGTACGGATATGCTGACCGTCGACATCCGCATCGGTGAGAATGACGATTTTGCCGTACCGCAATCGGGAGATGTCCTCCACATTGCGAATATCCACACCGATGGCGGCAATCAGGGAGGCAATTTCCTCGTTTTTGAGTAGCTTTTCCTCCCGTGCCCGTTCGACGTTGAGGACTTTCCCCCGCAGTGGCAACACGGCTTGGTAGTAGCGATCTCGTCCGCTCTCGGCGGAGCCACCGGCTGAGTCCCCTTCGACGAGGAATAGTTCGCTCTTGTCGCGTTCCTTGGTGGTGCAGTCCATGAGTTTGCCGGGCAAACCGCCGCCGCCAAGGATTTTTTTGCGGTCGATGAGGGCATCGCGGGCCTTTTTCGCGGCAATGCGGGCCTCCGCCGAGAGCATGATCTTCTTACAGATGCGCGTTCCTTCTTTCGGGTTCTTCTCCAAGTATTCGCTGAGGGCTTCGTACAACATGCTGGCCACCATGCCATCGACTTCCGGGTTGGTCAGCTTGACCTTCGTTTGCGACTCGAAAGAGGGGTCGGGGTGGCTGATACAGATGACCGCGGTGAGCCCTTCGCGGAAGTCCTCGCCGCGGAGATCGATGTTCTCTTTGAAGTGACCTTCCTTGCGACCGTAGGCGGTGAGCGCACGGGTCAAACCGCTGCGGAAACCGGAGAGGTGCGTGCCACCGTCGGAGTTGTAGGCGTTGTTGGTGAAGCACTGTTCGACGCGGTTCTCTCCCTTATTGTACTGAATCGCAATTTCAATCGAGACGCTGAGATGGCTCTCTTTCCAGGTTACATCTTTCTGGAAGTAGATCGGGCTGTGTTCTACTTCTTCGCCCGCATGGGTGTTGAGGTAGACAACGTATTCGGCAATCCCGGCTTCTGAGTAAAACCGTTCGGTTTGGCCGGTGCGGTCGTCGGCGATGGTGAGGGTGAGTTTCCGGTTCAGGTAGGCGATTTGTCGGAACCGGGTGGCCAGGGTTTCGTAGTCGAAAGTCAGGGTGCCGAAGATTTCGGGATCCGGTTTGAAGCTGATCGTGGTGCCGGTTTGTCGGGCGGGGGCGGGGCCGATGTCTTTCAACGGACTGACGGCATAGCCGCGTTCAAAGTCCATTTGGAAGACGCGACCATCACGGCGGACCTCGGCATTACACCATTCGGAGAGGGCGTTCATCGCTTTCGCCCCCATGCCGTGCAACCCAGCGGAGACGCGGTACGCCTCGTTGTCGAATTTCCCCGAGGTGCCCGCGATCGTGAGCGCTTCTTCCAGTGTGGATTTTCCGGTGTCCGCCTTGACGCCAACGGGGATACCCCGGCCATCATCCGCGATGGTGATGGACCCATCGACGTGAATTGTGACTTTGATATGCTTACAGAACCCCACAAGCGCTTCATCGACCGAGTTGTAGACAATTTCATACACGAGGTGATGCAGGCCAGCCGTGTTAGTATTCCCGATGTACATACCGGGGTTTTGCCGGATGTGGGCGGCATCTTTTAGCGTTTTCACATGGTCTTCACCGTAGCCGGGATCGACTTGCTGCAATTCACCGATTTCCGTGCTCATGCGGTATCCTTTACACCCGCTCGCCGGGGTCGCAAAGCTCGCCGTGCGCGGGTGGTGCGAGTTGCGGGAAGAACTGATATTCTAGTAATTTCTGCTGTCCGGTACGATCCCTATCTCAACTTCTTCCTCTATTGCCTCGGTGCGCGGGGGGACCGGATGCTGAAGCGGGTTCCGCACCGAACGATTTTTGATTGTTGCCACCATGACTTATGATGAGGCGATCGCGTTTTGGTATGGGCGGATCAATTATGAAGTCCGTTCGGCAACGCCGTTCGATTTGAAACTCGAACGGATGCGGGCTCTCTTACGTCTGCTCGGCGATCCGCAGGACCGACTCCGCATCGTGCATGTCGCGGGCACCAAGGGAAAGGGTTCCACTTGTGCCCTGCTCGATTCCGTACTCCGGCAAGCGGGGTATCGTGTCGGGTTGTTCACCTCACCGCATCTGGTGCATGTCGAGGAGCGTATCCGGGTCAACGGGATGCCGATTTCCCATCAGGAACTCGCCGCGCGTATGGCCGAAGTGGCCACGGCGGTACGCGAATTGGAACGGGGTCCATTCCCGCCGCCGACCTTCTTCGAGATCGGTACAGCACTGGGGTTTCTGCATTTCGTCCAACGCCGGGTCGATCTGGCCTTGGTGGAAGTCGGCCTCGGCGGTCGATTCGACAGTACCAATGTCTGCCAGCCTTTGGTGTCCGTCATCACGTCCATCGGTTGGGATCACCTCGCGCAACTGGGATCAACACGGGAAGCGATTGCCTATCAGAAAGCGGGGATCATCAAGCGAGGCGTGCCGGTCGTCAGCGGGGCGTTGGGGTTCGACGTGCAACCAGTGATCGCTCAGGAAGCCGCACGGTTCGGGAACTCCGTCCGGCAACTGGGGCAAGATTTTCACTACCGCCTGTTGGATGGACCGCGCGTGGAAATCCGTTCTGCCGAAAAATCCGACATCTTCCCACTGGGATTGCTCGGCGATCATCAGGCCGCCAATGCGGCTGTGGCGGTGGCGGTCGTGGAGGAACTGCGACGGGTCGGACTGACGATTCCCCGATCTGCACTGCAGCGTGGGTTGGAGCAAGTCCGCTGGCCCGCACGGGTGGAAGTCCTTGCCCGGCGACCATTGATCGTCCTCGATTCCGCTCACAATGTCCCCTCGGCGGAGGCACTGGTGGCGACGCTGCGGACATGCTTACCCGTAACCGGGCGCAAAACCGTGGTGTTTGCCGTTTCACTCGATAAACAATTTGCCGAAATCCTCAAAGTGCTGGTCGATCATTTCGATCATTTTGAACTGTGTCGGTACGGGCAGAATCCCCGCGCGGCATCACCGGAGCAATTGGCAGAATTACTAATCCAGCTTGCGCCCGGAAAATCGTTCACGGTGCATTCCTCCGCCCTGGCGGCTTGGCGAGTGGCTCGACAACGCGCGAAGCCAGATGATCTGGTCTGCATCACGGGTTCTGTCTTTTTGGCAGGAGAACTTTGCGAAATTGTCGCGCAAGATTCTTCGTTACCCATCGTTCCTCTAACAACTGTATAAATTGATGAAACCGGACTGTTGCGTTGCGGCGTTCTATCTTACCGTGCCACCCATTCTTATCGCAAACCGTGTAAAATTCACGCGGAATTGTAACATTTTCTGTATTCACACCCTAGCCACTCGACGATATACGCAGGCCGAACCCCATCATCTACTGTCGGCGTTGCCAGCAGACGATGAGTTTGCATCCCTCGACCTATGAGAGTACCGGACATGAGCCACACTCATCAGCCCGGTTTGGGCCGATTTTGTCCGCAGGTTGAGATGCTGGAATCACGGTTGACACCGTCTGTCACCATCCGGTTCGATTATAGCCTGGACACAACAGGGTTCTTCAATGACCCCACCCGCCGAGCGGCGCTCGAACGGGCTGGCGACAGAATCGCCCCACATTTGCACGATCATCTTTCTCCCATCGCGGCCAGTGGCGCGAATAGTTGGACGGCCTCCTTCTTCAATCCTAGTACGAATGCGATGGTGAATGTCCCGAATCTGAACGTCGGCGCGGATGAAATCGTTGTCTTCGTCGGAGCGGCTCCGATCGGCGGTGTCGAACTGGGGTTAGCGACTTCGGGCGGTTATTCGGCTTCGGGTTCTCAGGATTGGCTGAACACCGTGCAGGCACGCGGCCAGGTCGGGGCGTTCGGTCCCCAGAAGACCGACTATTCGACTTGGGGTGGCATGGTCACGTTCAATTCCACAAGTGTCTGGAATTTCGACGCGGATATGCCGACGCTGGCGGAATACGATTTTGAAAGCGTCGCTCAGCATGAATTGATGCACATTTTCGGCTTTGGCTTGGGCGAACCGGCGTTCACGCGGCTCGTTTCGGGGAATCAATTTGTTGGCCCGCGAGTCCAAGCGTTGATGGGTGGCCCGGTTGCGGTTACGGGGAGCCCGGCCGATCACTGGGCACCGGGCACCACGGATCATGGTGAGGTTTCGCCGATGGTCCCGGCGATCACGCGCGGTGAAAAACGCACGTTGACACCGTTGGACTACGCCGCACTCGGGGACATCGGCTGGGAATTGAACGCAACACCTGTGACCTCCGTGGCACCGGCCACACCGGCAGCAGTGCTTTCGGCTGACCCCGTTCCGGTGGCCCCGACTGGCCCGGTCGATTTGGTAGTCGGCTCTGGGGCCGGTGTCGCTCCCCAAGCCTTTGCTTACTCGGCTCAAGGGCAACGAACTCAGACGGTCACCCCCGTGGCTCCGATGGCCACAGGCGGATTACGCATAGCTCGCGGCGATTGGAACGGCGATGGAGTTACCGATACGGTGTATGGCACGGGACCGGGTTCGGTTTCTTTCGTGCGTGTCATGGATGGTCGGACAGGTGCCGAACTGTTCTCGTTTTCCCCGTTTGAAGCGGGATTCACGGGCGGTGTCAATCTCGCCGTTGGCGATCTGAATGGCGATGGGCGTGATGATCTGGTTGTGAGCCCCGATGAAGGTGGCGGCCCGCGCATCAAAATCTACGATGGCGGCACGGCCGCTCTGTTAGCCGATCTGTACGGTTTAGACGATCCCAACTTCCGTGGCGGTGTCCGCACCGCCATCGGCGACATCAATGGCGACGGTCAGACCGATCTGGTCGTGGCGGCGGGCTGGAGTGGTGGGCCACGCATCGCAATTTACGATGGCTCATCCGTGATGCAGGGCGTACCCGTTCGTATCACAGGAGATTTCTTCGCTTTTGAAGAGGGCTTGCGGAACGGTACCAATGTCACGGTGGCAGACTTGGATGGTGACGGTTACGCGGAGGTCATTGTCGGAGCGGCGGTCGGTGGTGCGCCCCGTCTTGTTGCATTCAGTGGCCGATACCTTGCGGCCCAGCAGTACCACGCAATCGTCGATGTCTTCGTCGGCGATCTGGATGTCCGGGGAGGAGTCCGCCTCGCCTCAGCCGATGTCAACCACGATGGCGAAGTGGATGTGATTACGGGTTCAGGTCCGGGTGGCCGTGGCCAAGTCCAAGTTTTTGCCGCGAGTACCTTGGTGCAGGGAAAGACTTCACCCTGGTTGAGCTTGCAAGATAACAATTGGATCGAATCGGGTGTCTTCGTCGGATAAATTCTCACAGCCCTATCGTTCCATCTCACGGCGACAACTCGGGTTGCCGTGACGCTGCGAATTCCAAAATCTGGCCCGCTGTTCCCCGATCACATTTTCCTCGTTGCAAACGGTCACACCAGATTGCCCCTTGGCTTGCGGAGTCGAGGTTACTCCTTCGGGATTGGTGGTGACAGCCATGTGATCGTCCTTTTTGGAAACCCGCACTTTCCCCACTGCGATATGAGAACGATCTCCCGCGAACAACTTGCGCCAAGGGTTCCAAGTTTCGGATGATCCGTATTCCCGATGGCCATGATTTGGGCATGGGAAACACTCTATCATCAGGAGTTTGACAGGATCTCACGCATGGCGACTTGCCGGATAACGGCCATCACAATCAGGAATCTGTTCCCGAACAATCGTGAGTTTCTGATCCCACTGGAACTCGACGTGAGTCCGTTCCCGCCCGGCTACGCCGAGACGCTTCCGCAGTTGCGCATCCCGCACCAGTCGCTCACAGGCAGCGCGTAAGCTACCGTGGTCACCGCAGGGGGCCAGGAGCCCATCAATCCCATCTCGTATCAGGTCCGCGGGGCCGCCAGCTCGGTAGGCGATGACCGGCTTCGCGTTCGCCCAGGCTTCAAGCAGCACCAGACCGAACGAATCGGTACGCGAGGGGAGAACGAACACGTCGATTCCGGCGAAGAAATCCCGTTTTTGAGACTCGGTCAGCGTGCCCAACCGCGTCACCTGATCCCAGTCAGGAAAACGGTGTCCGAATCGCGTGAAGTTCGGCATAGCTGGCCCGGCCAGGACGATACGCCCTCGACCGCCCCAGGCGCGGAGCAAGTCGCAACTGCCCTTCTCTTCACTCAGGTTCGCTAAATGGCCGATGACGGGTTCATCCGGTCGGATACCCCATTCTTGCCGGGCGCGTTCTCGGTTGCCGTGGGTGCATTCAGACGCATCGACACCGAGTCCCTGGAGGATCACACGCTGTTCGGGCACCCCCAGTGCCACGACGGCCCGAAATTCTGACGGAGTTTGCACGAAGATACGATCGGCCTGATGGAGCAGCCAACGCAACGGCGGCGCGGTGTACTGCCGCCGCACACGATCGCACGGCTCATTGGGGTCGCCCAGATGCAGAAACGGGGTCAGCAGAAACGGCACCCCCCGTCGCCGTGCGAGCCGGTATCCGCAGATGATGGGGAATGTATAAGGAAATGCTGATGCGTGAACCGCGTCGATGGGGCCATCGTATCGGCCCGCGTCTCGCCACATGGCCGGGCAAATCGGATTGCTCGGGCGGGTCAGACACTGCCAGCGCCGCACGGGAATCAGCGATGCCGCCTTCAACAGGTATCGTCGCCCCGGAAAAGTCAGTGGCCGATACCGATGGACTGTGAAGGATGAGCCGCTTTCCCATTTTTCCTCTTCCCTTTTTCCTTTTTCCTTTTTCCTTTTTCCTTTTTCATCCTCATCGTTTCCAGAATATCGAGACTGCCACATCTCCGATAAATCAACGGCGGTGCTGCTCCAGACATGGACGGAATCGCCGTGCAGTGCGAGAAATCGGCCCAGCCGGTCGAAGTAACTCTCGGAACCGCCGAGGGCCGGTGGCACCCGTTGGATGAAGTGATGAATCACCCGCATGATGGCCTAATCAAAAAACCGCATTCCGAACGCTGGCCATTCTTATACGATGAAGGTGTATAGGCTGTCGACCGCGTTCTGCCTCTTCATATTCGGGAAGCCGACTGCGATGATCCGCATTTCCAAACTGGCCTCGTCGATTCAACCTTCCGCGACCATCGCGGCGGGAGCCAAAGCTCGTGAACTCCGCGCCGCCGGAATCACGGTTTATGACTTCAGCCTGGGGGAACCGGACTTCAACACCCCCCAGCATATCTGCGATGCCGCCGATGCGGCGATACGGAAAGGGCAGACACACTACACGCCGACTTCCGGCACCGCTGAAGCCCGGAAAGCCGTGGCACAATGGTACGGCCGCTACCACGGTCTGGATGTTGGCCCGGAAAATGTGATTCTTTCCAACGGAGCCAAACAGTCGATTCACAACACCCTGGCCGCCATCGTTGGCCCCGGTGAGGATGTGATCATCCCGGCACCGTACTGGGTGAGCTATTCGGACCTCGTCAAGATGACCGGGGCCAACGTCGTTTTGGTCGAAACGACATTGGATACCGGATTCAAAATGACCCCCGATCAACTGCGTGCGGCGATTACCCCGCAAACACGCATTCTCATGCTGAATTCCCCGTGCAATCCCACCGGCACCGTCTACAGCCGTGCGGAACTCGAAGCTCTTGCCGATGTGTATCTGGAACACACCGACGGCGCGATTCTCAGCGACGAAATCTACGAGCAACTCATCTACGGCGGTGCCAAATCGACCTGTGTGGCCACGCTCCGGCCCCAGTTGAAAGAACGGACCATAACCGTCAGCGGCGCGAGCAAAGCGTATGCGATGACCGGCTGGCGGATGGGCTGGGCCGTCGCCCCCGCGCCACTGGTCAAGGCGATGGACACGATCCAGAGCCAGGAAACGAGCTGCCCATCCAGCGTCAGCCAAGCGGCGTTGATCGCGGCGTTGAATGGCCCCCAAGAACCCGTCGCCGAAATGCTGAAAGAGTTCACCGCCCGGCGAGAACTGGTTCTCAATCGCCTGAAGACAATTCCCGGCGTGCGTCCCGCACCCGCGGACGGAGCATTCTATGCTTTCTTCGAGGTGTCTAGCTATTTTGGGAAGTCGTTCGGCGGCAAACCCGTCTCCGATTCCCTGAGTTTCTGTGCGGCACTGCTCGAACAAGCCCATGTGAACCTCGTCCCCGGCTCCGCGTTCGGCTGCGAGGGGTTCGTGCGAATGTCGTTTGCCACCAGCCAGAGTGTCATCGAAACCGGGTTGACCCAGTTGGCCGAGTGGCTCGCGGGTGGAAAGTAATCGTTCAAACAAGATTCAGTTTGTGTCTTCGACACAGGGTTTGCGCCATGCCCGTGTTGTATTTGACGGAAGACGATGTTCGCGGTCTGCTGACGATGGATCTGGCCCTGGGGGCAGTCGAGGCCGCGTTCCGCAAAATCTCTCTGGATGAAGCGGTCAACATCCCGCGGCAACGCTGCCAAACCGATCACGCCATGCTGCACGTCCTCCCGGCGGCAGCCAAGACACTGAATGCGTTGGGCTTCAAGGCTTACACCACCGCGAAGCCCGGAGCGCAGTTTCACGTCTACCTCTTCAACCCGAAAGCGGGCGGACTGACGGCGATTCTGGAAGCAGACTATCTCGGACAAATGCGCACCGGCGCGGCGAGCGGCGTGGCCACGAAGAAACTCGCCCGAGCGGATTCCACTACGGTCGGGCTGTACGGCACGGGAAAACAAGCCCGCACCCAGTTGGAAGCGGTTTGTCGGGTGTTGCCGATTCAGCGTGTGCATGTCTTCAGCCGAAACGAGGAACGCCGGCAAGCATTCGCGGCAGACATGACAACCGTATGTGGCGTGGAAGTCGTGCCTGTGACTCGCCCCGAGGAGGCAGCGCGGGGGTGTGATGTCATTATCACCGCGACCAGTAGCCGCGAGCCCGTCCTGCTTGGGGAATGGATCGCGGAGGGGGCACATCTCAATATCATTGGCTCAAACTTCCTGGCGAAATCGGAAGTCGATGTCGATGTCTTCCGCAAAGCGACGCTGGTTACGGTGGACAGCAAGGATCAAGCGCGGATGGAAGCCGGTGATTTCATCGCGGGGCTGCGGGAAGGGGTGTTGAACTGGGCCACAATCTATGAGTTTCCGCATGTCCTGGTGGGCCGCTACCCCGGCCGCCGCACGCCCAAGGATGTGACCGTCTTCAAGTCGCTGGGGTTGGGCATCGAAGACATTGCCGTGGGGGTACGCCTCGTCGAGCAAGCCCGCCTCAAGGGTGTCGGCCACGAACTCCCCATCGGATAGAGAGTAACAGCCGTTCTTCGAGAAACGGCGGGGAATGCGGCAGAACCGCCCGTGGAAGGGCGTGGTTGTCCTTAGCCCATATCTTCCTCGAAAAAATCGTTTGAGACTTCTTTCAGCTCATACCGTTTCGAGATCGTAACACCGACGTTGTGATCCATCATCAATTCCGTGAGGCGGGTTCCATCCAGCAGGACAACCTTTTTGCCTTCAATCCGTTCCACATAATCAATCGCATCACGGGAAAACGTGGAAATCGTGATAACCACTCCTTTTCGGGCACGCACAAAATCCATGCTGCCAACGAAGGCCTGGATGATGGGCCGCCCCACAGTCGTTTCCCAGCGTTTGGCTTGGACACAGACAACATCCAGGCCGAGTTTGTCTTCCTTGATGAGGCCATCAATACCGCCATCACCGGCTTTCCCGGTCACAAACGCCTCCCCAGTCGCGCCATATCCCAGAGCTTGCAGTAAACGCACGACAACGATTTCAAAGTACCCAGGGGAACACTTTCGCAGCCGATCGAGTAACTCTTCCCCGGTGGCTTTACGCAATGCTTGGAAGGAACTATCCATCAACTCCTGTGGCGTTGCAATGCTCTCCGCCAGGGTGCAATCCGGTGCCTCCATGTTGGCGATCGGTTTATCGAGGCTTTGTCCGATAAACTGCCGATAGGACGGGAACTGCTTCAGAAACCGGCAATTGATGGATGAGGGATTTTGCGTGAGAACTCCCAAGCCCGCATCCGCGATTCGCGTTTTCCCGCGACTGGGGTTGTCGATCAGACCCGCGTTCTTCAAATGCGATTTGACCCAGGCGACGCGATTGCCAAAAATGGTTTGCTCGCCGCTGGGGAGCAATTCTTGACGCTCGATTGCGGTCAGCTGGAACCGATCGGCGAGTATGTTGGTCAAATCACGGATGGATCGCTCCTGCCCATCGCGTAATTCCACCAGAAACGGAAGCATGATCGACTGAAAATCCGGTATAGGCATGTTGGCGTTCTCACGAGAAAGAGAATCTCTGTGGCTGACTCTCCAAAAGAATCCTGAGTATAGATTTTAGAGTATTTGCTGATGATGACCCGGAATTTCCGAATTTCCTGCCATCCGTTTTTTAACGTGACTTCCTGGGGATGGTCGTGTATCCTGGAACACGCAAGCGATTCCTGCCTGAATGTTTACTTTCCTGCCGAAAGTCCTGACTCCTGCTCGGTTTGGACATCATGAACGCATCACTCTACCCGGTTCTGACCGTCGGTTTGGCTCTGATCGTGTGCATTCCGGCCCAGGCCGCGGATTCCGCGGGAGTCGAATACTTCGAGAAATACGTCCGGCCCGTTCTGGTCGAACATTGCTACCGCTGCCATTCTGAAGAGGCCGTGAAGAACGGCAAACTCAAAGGCGGACTGCGACTCGATAACCGCGAAGCCATGCGAACGGGTGGAGATAGCGGAGCGGCCGTGGTGCCGGGGAAACCCAGCGAAGGAACGTTTTTGGATTCACTCAGCTACACCGGCGATGTGCAGATGCCGCCAAAAGGAAAACTCCCCGATGATGTCATCGCCAAACTGAAAAAGTGGATCGAGATGGGCGCTCCCGATGCCCGTGTCGAAACAGTCAAATCCATCGGCAGTACGATCAATCTGGAAAAAGGCCGTACATATTGGGCCTTTCAAGCTCCGGTGCCCGCTCCAACTCCGCGCACCATCGACCAGTTTTTGAACGCCGCCCTGCAAGAACGGCATCTCAACCCCGTGGCTCCAGCGGATCGGCGCACCCTCATTCGGCGTGTGTTCAGCGATCTTTGGGGGTTGCCACCCACGCCGGAAGCCGTGGATGCATTCGTGCAGGACACGTCCCCCACCGCGTTCCAGAAAGTCGTGGAGGAACTGTTGGCATCGCCCCATTATGGCGAACGCTGGGCACGGCATTGGCTCGATGTGGCCCGCTACGCCGAAGATCAGGCCCACACCTTCGCGGTGAAACCGAAAGTGGGCGCGTATCAGTACCGCGATTGGGTCATCGCCGCGTTTAACCGCGATCTGCCGTTCGATCAGTTTGTCCGCTTCCAGATTGCCGGGGACCAGATGCCGGAATCTAGCGGCGACCGCTTCACCCGGTTCGCGGGACTCGGCTTCCTCGGACTCGGAGCGGAATACTACAAGAACACCGCGAAAGAACAGGCCATCGCCGATGAACTCGATGATCGAGTGGATACGCTCACCCGTGGCTTTCTGGGAATGACCGTGGCTTGCGCCCGCTGTCACGATCACAAATTCGATCCGATTCCGCAACAGGATTACTACGCAATCGCTGGCATCTTCAATGGTTTCAGCCCCGCCACGGTGCCTCTGGTTTCAGAAGATGTCGTCAAAAAATACGATGCAGGTCAGAAACAGATCGCGGAGCAAGAAGCGAAGATCACGGCTTTCTTTCAAGCCATCTCTCGTGAAAAAACACAGACGGCGATTCCGCTCACGGCACAATACCTGGTGACGACCCGCGACATCGCTGAGAAGCGCCGCAAAGGCGAGAAGTTCGATGCCGCCGCGATCGCCCGAACAACGGGGCTTGACCAATACATTCTTGGCCGTTGGGGGAACTTCCTCACACGCCGAGAAGCTCAAAATGTGGCAGCCTTTCAAGCGTGGCTGCATCTGAAACCCGGAGCAAGCCCAGCGGAGATTCAACACGCATCCGCAACCGCGGCTCAAGCGGTCATCACGGCTCTCGAAAAAACGCCCAGCAAAACCTCACCCAGCAAGGCCACGGTCGAACTGGCCAAACTGCTCAACGAAAATGCGAACAGCCCCTTCGTCATCCCCGCCGCGGAATGCGAAAAGCGCTACCTGACCGAGAGCCACAAGCCCGAACTGGCCAAGTTGCGAACCGAACTGGAAGCCCGCAAAAAAGCGGCCCCGTCGCAATATGCCGTGGCCCACACCATTCAGGGTGGCGGTCGTACCATGCCCGTGTTCATTCGCGGCAACCCGCTCAAACACGGTGACCTCGCCCCCAAAGGCTTTTTGCAAGTCGCGGCACGCCCTGGAGCCGAAACCGGCGAGCAATTCACCCGACTCGATCTGGCGAACGCCATTGCGGACCCGCAAAACCCTCTCACAGCCCGTGTCATCGTCAACCGTGTCTGGGCCTGGCACTTTGGCCGAGGATTGGTGAATACCCCTTCCAACTTCGGTTCCCTTGGTGATCGACCTTCCCATCCCGAACTCTTGGATGATCTGACGACCCGGTTCGTCGCACACGGTTGGTCCTTGAAGTGGTTACATCGGGAAATCCTGAGTTCCGCGGCGTATCAACGGGCCTCAACCGCCGACCCGCGGAATGAAGCCACGGACCCGGAAAACATCTACCTCTGGCGGAGCAATCGCCGAAGTTTGGATGTGGAAGCCTGGCGAGACAACCTGTTGGCCGTGGCCGGAACCCTCGACCCCACGATCGGCGGCCCCACCTTCAATCTGGCGGACCCGACCATACACCGACGAACCGTCTATGCGAAGATTAGCCGACATGATCTCAACGGTTTGCTCCGTCTGTTCGACTTCCCCGATGCCAACGTCACCAGCGATCGTCGGACTCAGACCACCGTACCGCAACAGCAACTGTTCGCTCTGAACAGCGAGTTCATGATCGGTCAAGCCCGCGCTTTCGCGGAACGGGTCCAGCAAGCGGGGTCAACGGAACAGGAACGTATTACACAAGCCTACCGTCTCGCCTTTGGCCGGAAGCCCGATGCCAACGAACTCCGGCTCGGCATGGCCTTCCTGCAACGCAAACCAACCGCTGACGACAAACTCACCCCCTGGCAACAGTATGCCCAGATTCTGCTCGCCACGAACGAACTCATGTATATAGATTGATCGCCTACCCAACAGAATTCCTGGGATTACCGCCGATTCTCCGTGTTCGTCTCTGAGGATTGACTGATGTTTCCGAACCCGATTATCTCACGCCGGGGTCTGCTCGCACGCACAGGAACCGGGCTCGGAATCCTGGGACTCGCCGGTGTCCTCGCGGACTCTGGGGAACTGACGGCGGCCAACGCCACAGTCGATCCGTTGGCTCCCAAACCGCCGCACTTCCCCCCGAAGGTTAAGCACATCATCCACCTGTTCATGAACGGTGGCCCCTCGCAAGTCGATACCTTCGACCCGAAACCGGCACTCGCCCGGTACGCGGGAAAAGCTCTGCCGACTCAGAAAATGACGGAACGCCGCACGGGGAACGCCTTTCCGTCGCCATACAAGTTCCACAAATGCGGGAAGTCCGGCCTGGAAATCAGCGAGATCTACCCCGAACTGGGCAAAGTGGCGGACGAACTCTGCGTCATCCGTTCGATGCACACCGACGTTCCGAATCATGAACCCTCGCTGTTGATGATGACCTGCGGCAACCTCCAACCGATCCGCCCGAGCATGGGGTCTTGGCTCTGCTACGGCCTGGGAACCGAGAACCGGAATTTGCCCGGCTTCGTCGTGATCTGCCCTGGCAAGCCGGTGGTCGGCCCGCAACTCTGGGGCAGCAGCTTCCTGCCAGGGGTGTACCAGGGCTGCCATATTCAAAATCTCGATCCAAAAAAGATCATCAATCATATCGAGAACCACTACGTTACAGCCGAGACGCAACGGTCCCAGCTGGATTTGCTCAATCAACTCAACCGTGACCATCGCGATCATCGCAATGGTGATGCCCAACTGGATGCCCGCATTCAGTCGCTGGAAATGGCGTATCGCATGCAGACCGAAGCGCAGGAAGCGTTCGACATTCGCCGAGAACCGCAATCGACGCGCGAACTCTACGGCCCCGGAACTTATGCGGATTCCCTGATTGTCGCTCGGCGGTTGGTCGAACGCGGCGTGCGGATGGTGCAGGTTTTCAGCGGATCGGGCCAACCGTGGGACGATCACGGCAACCTCGAAGCGGGCCACCGCAACAAGGCCAAGGCAAGCGATCAGGCCATCGCCGGACTGATTCGGGATTTGAAATCACGCGGACTGCTGGAAGAAACGCTCATTCTCTGGGGCGGAGAGTTTGGCCGTACTCCATCCACCGAGGGTCAGAACGGCCGCGATCACAACAACCACGGTTTTAGCGTCTGGCTCGCGGGCGGCGGTGTCCGGGGCGGCATGGCCTATGGTGCCACCGATGAATTTGGCTTCGCGGCAGCCGAAAACAAGGTCCATGTGCATGACCTGCACGCCACCATGTTGCATCTCATGGGGATCAACCATGAGAAACTGACCTATCGCTACAGCGGCCGCGATTTCCGCCTCACGGACGTTCACGGTACGATCGTCCGAGACATTCTCACTTAAACAATCAGAATCGCACTTCAACCTGTTTGATGCTCTCGTCTGTCGATGGTGCGGGTCATGGCCTGCGATTGCCCACCCCGCGCCAACAACGGAGAATCAGCCACCTGGCTTTCCTGACCGCACGATACAGATTTCCTCCTCGGATCGGCGGTCGACCTTGCCCCATACCGATGAGTCGATGAATCATTGCCCAGGCATTATTATTGCGTGAACCCGTCGAACAGGCAAAAATACGAGCATCCTCACGCCACACGATTCTCACCGATGGAACCCACCGATGTTGCGTTCTCTTCTCGCCTGGGTTGCTCTCATTCTCCCCATCATAACGGTACGCGCCGCGGATGCTCCGCTGGACTTCAACCGGGACGTGCGACCGATCCTATCGAATACGTGTTTCGCCTGCCACGGCCCCGACGAGAACGCCCGAAAAGCAGACTTGCGATTGGATACCCGAACCGATGCCATCGCGAGTGGTGTACTGGTCCCCGGCAAACCGGATGCCAGCGAACTCCTCCGGCGGGTGCTGACGAACGAGGCCGACGAACTGATGCCTCCCGCGAAGACGGGAAAGAAACTGACCGCCGCGGAAAAAGAAACTCTCCGCCGTTGGATCGCCCAAGGGGCACCCTACGCGGTCCACTGGGCCTATGCCCGTCCCGTTCGGCCTACCCTCCCGCCATTCCCGAAGCCGAAACCGACACTCCGTAATCCGATTGACTCATTTATTGAACAGCGACTCAACCGCGAAGGCTGGACGCTGCAACCGGAAGCCGATCGAGAAACCCTGGCGCGTCGGGTGGCGCTGGATCTCACGGGGTTGCCACCTTCGCTTGCCGCAGTCGATCGTTTCCTAGCGGATCGCTCAACCGATGCCTATGAGCGCTACGTCGATCACCTATTGGCTCAACCCGCATTCGGGGAACATTGGGCACGCCTGTGGCTGGATCTCGCCCGCTATGCGGACAGTGCCGGATATGCGGATGACCCCGCGCGAACGATCTGGGCCTTCCGCGACTATGTGATTCGGAGCTTTAACCAGAATAAACCGTTTGACCAATTCACGATCGAACAGATTGCCGGTGATTTGCTCCCCCAGCCAACCGAAGAACAACTCGTGGCCACGGCGTTCCACCGGAACACTCTGACCAACAGTGAAGGCGGCACCAACGATGAAGAGTTCCGCAATGCCGCCATCGTCGATCGGGTAAACACCACGCTAGTCGTCTGGATGGGCACAAGCATGGCCTGTGCCCAGTGCCATACACACAAGTACGACCCCATCACGCAGGCCGAGTATTTCCAGTTGTTCGCCTTCTTCAACAACACCGCCGATGCCGACAAACGAGATGAAAGCCCACTCCTCCTCGTCGGAGATACCCCAGAAAAGCAGGCCAAACGGGCACAAATTGAGAAAGCCGCCACGACGCTGGAACGAGCGAGCCGCCTGCAATCGGCCTTGATCCAAGCCTCTCAAAAGGCCCGAGCCGAGCAAATTCGGAAAGAATTGGCTCATTATCAGCACGAAACCACCGTACCGATCCTCCGAGAACTCACCGGCAAGGCTCGACGAACCACGAAGATGCAGTTGCGGGGGAATTTTTTGGACACGGGCGATGTCGTCACGGAGGGTGTTCCGGCGGCATTCCCGCCATTGCCGCCAGGGGCTCCGCGCAACCGATTGACGCTGGCTCGCTGGTTGGTATCACCGGAAAACCCGTTGACGGCGCGTGTGACCGTGAATCGGTTCTGGCAGCAGATTTTCGGGACGGGACTCGTACGGACG
>JAIXLE010000117.1 GCA_026931725.1 Bacteroidales bacterium | reverse complement strand
GGACCTGGGCTCCCGTGGTCGACAGGTCGGGCAGGTTGCTCAGGTCCACACCCGGGATCTTGCTGCTCAGCCACGTCATCAAGACATCCGGGAGCTTCGAACGACCCCCCAACGAATTGGGCGTGCTCAGATGTATCGGTCGGCGATGTTGCGTGCTGCGGCCCTCGCCGGTTCGCCAGTATCAACCTGAGTGGCGATCTGCCCTCCCAGGCTCTGCCCAGAAAGACTGAGAGTCTGTTCCTAAAGCCAGGTTTCGACTTTTGGAACGCCTTGTTTTTAGGAGTTACGCAGTTGACCAGGTGGGGCAGGCATTCTTGCCTGCCCGGCTTTGAAGAGGCAGGCAAGAATGCCTGCCCCACCAAAAAAACACACCAACTGCGTAAGACCTAGTTTTATAGGGTTGACAGCCACTTTTGGAACAGTCTCTGATTGGGAGTCGTCAATTCACACAATCGATCTACCAAGATAATCGCACTGCGATAGAGCTTGATAACAAGCGTAGCCATACGGCAATAGGATTGTTTGTAATGGATGCGGTAGCCCAAGTGGGTATACTCCGCCTAACTCACTATTAATCGCAACCCATTGCACGCCATGATCAATTGCTGTGCCTAAACTCAGTATCGTAGGCTGCTGTGACGCAAGAATCAATTGCGTGTTCTTGATCAAGAGATTACGTGTCGCAAAGAAGTATGAGCAGTTTGCCGCCAAGCCAAACCTGCATAGAATTTGGAAAAACGCAGCAATAGATTGATCCGACAGCTCAAGAAGGCGAGAAGTCGACCAATCAAAGCACACATACTGGTATTCAGAATGGCTTGAATATCGTACGTCGCATCCAACTTCCAATATATAAACTCGGAACATGAAATCATGACCGCCTTCGATCTCTGACAGTATTCGGGGTATTAAATGCTCATCATCGATGTTGCCAGAAGAAGGCCAGTCCACTTCATGATAACCGTCCTGTCGCCAAGTAAGCTTGAATAGCTCATTGTGAAAAATACAGTCTGAATCGATTAAAGACTGAATTCCCTTGCAACCATCTTGTGGACTGCGCGACGCATGGTTACACATGTGCATGTAGTATGTTTCGGACATGATAGCCTGCAATATATTAGTATATTAACGATACATAATTTGTTCAAATATAAATTGCAACGATGGATTCTGCGATTTTAATCGCTTCTCCAAATCGGATAATACGTTATCGCCTCCTGTACCCATATATACAACACGTAGTGTCTTGCCTCGTGCTGCAGCAATTTGAGCCTTGAGGAGAATTTTCTTGGATTCGCCTAGGAGAGTGAGTTTGACTTCAACTATCTCGCGAGGAGTCTCAATATCGATGTCCGTCATCTCTCCGCCTCGCGGGTAGAACAGCCGCTCTCCTCTTCTAATTGCATCGGCAAACTGTGGGAGGTCGGCAACGTATCGTTCGTATGGGGTACCGAGGTTATTGTTGGCGATATTCCGTGGATTGTTCATCTGAAACGCAACGCTGTCCGCAATTGCTTGAGTGGTGAAAACCATCGCTGCAGTTGCATCCATAGTCCGAACATAATCTTCTGGGTTACTTGGCAGTGGGGTGTTGTCGGCAACCGTTATCCACTGACTCCCTGCTGTCAACGTAGAGTCGCGTATTACAGTGTACGCATTATGCGCCCAGACCGAGAAGCCCCAGTCCTCGCCGCCGACGAAGTAGGTGTGCCAGTCGGCGACGCGGAGGTTGTACACCACCTCGACGGCACCCGTGTCGACCACCGCCTCGACCAGTACCGTCGACCCGTCCTCGCACACCAGACGGTCGCCCGCGGCCAGCTGGAAACACGCGATCCAACCCTTCGTGACCTCCTGAAACGGGTGCTCGCCAGTCGTCCGGATCAGCCGACCGCCGGCCGTCAGGTGCCAGACCCGGCCAAGACGCTCGAACACCTCCTCGACCACCTTGTAGTCGTTCGCACTCGACCGATCGTGCTCGTCCCGACTCAGCACCCGGTCGCCGACTTTCAATGTCTCGATTGCCTGCAATCCGCCGTGCGTCCGCAAGAGCGTGCCGGCACAGAAGCACGCGGCCAGCAGGCGTTTGCACGGGGCCCCGACCAGGGCATCGGCCAGCCTGGCGATCGCCTGGCCCAAAAACCCGGTCTCCGCCTGGAGGGTCTGGGCCTCCTTCAGCTTCGGCGGCTTCGACCCCCAAAGGGCCATCGAGCTTCCTGCCGCTGTCGATTCGACCGAGATGGTGTTCCGGACGGCGTTAAAGTGCAAATGCGAAGGCCACAGACTTCGATCCCAACCTCGAGCTTAATTTTCATATGGCAGGGCATGCCATGCTCCTATAATCCATCCGCCTCGGCGATAATGTTGTTCATTCCGCAGGCCAAGCACGTCCCGAACACATTAAATGCGTTAAACATATCCGAAGTTGGCAGGTCATCGTGGGTCAACAGTATAACCACTGTACCAGGCTGGAAGTACGTCATAATTTTAACTGTGAATACTACGCCTTGGCAGCGGTCGCAATGAAATGGAAGCCGATCATTGAGGTCATTAGGTGGCATCGAGGCCTTCTTCATACCGCAATCAATAACGTCGATCTCGTTATTAAATCCGTGAACTGATGGATCAAATATCTCCAGTATCTCCGTTCCAGAGGAGATCGCTATCGCGCCTAAAAGCACGGTACCATTTAGCACCGAGGCAACGGCGTAAGGTTTCCCAAGAACAGAGGAGTGGTCGTTAGTGGCATGCGCCCTCACTGACCAGCACGCAACTGGTATGTCGTCACTTTCTCGCAGAGCGGAATCTGGAATACTAGCCGGGGATGGCCATGCAGTGCCAATGCAGCGTGGTGGCAGCGTGCGAATTCTCTTGGTCAACTCTGTCATATCGATACTCATTGCACGCTATCTCCAGGTGACGATGATAAAACCGTTGGCGACCGCATCTGGGGCGACAAATGCGGCATCCGCATCTGCGCTGGTTCGAGGCGGACTCAAATACGCCCCTTTATTATTTGCACCAGCAATGTCCTTCACGATCCCTTGAGGGCGAGCTACCACGACACGTCCCCGAAGATGCTCAGGTAGCTGACTTTGTACTTGTATCCCTCGGTTCATAAGATCATATGCGTTGTCGCTTGCGGATTCGACTTCCCAAATGTCAATAACTCCACTATCTTTTCGCACGCCAACCACATCTGGTGCCCTGCGAGGCATCGTAGGATGACTAGTTATCACCTCAACGCTAATGCCGAGATAAACCTGTTCATACAGTCCCGATTCTGCCGCTTGCTTGGCAAGAAAATTGCCAACTTCTGTGTGTCCGGGTGTCTTCGAACTTGTTCGCCAGAACTGCCCGAAAATCGGTGCAGCTTCACCTTTGGGTAGCCAGTCTAAATGCCGTTGCGCCTCTGCCTGCGTTCTAAATTCTGCGACTGTAATCGCCGAAGAACCTCCCAAGTTGACAGCCCACTTCCCGTTACTCTTCTCTTGAATGACGTAGTACGCATTATGTGCCCAGACGCTGAAACCCCAGTCCTCGCCGCCGACGAAGTAGGTGTGCCAGTCGGCTACCCGCAGGTTGTACACCACCTCGACAGTACCCGTGTCGACCACCGCCTCGACCAGTACCGTCGACCCGTCCTCGCACACCAGACGGTCGCCCGCTGCCAGCTGGAAACACGCGATCCAACCCTTCGTGGCCTCCTGAAACGGGTGCTCGCCAGTGGTCCGGATCAGCCGACCGCCGGCCGTCAGGTGCCAGACCCGGCCAAGACGCTCGAACACCTCCTCGACCACCTTGTAGTCGTTCGCACTCGACCGATCGTGCTCGTCCCGACTCAGCACCCGGTCGCCGACTTTCAGCGTCTCGATTGCCTGCAACCCGCCCGGTGTCCGCAACATCGTGCCGGCACAGAAGCACGCGGCCAGCAGGCGTTTGCACGGAGCCCCGACCAGGGCATCGGCCAGCCTGGCGATCGCCTGGCCCAAAAACCCGGTCTCCGCCTGGAGGGTCTGGGCCTCCTTCAGCTTCGGCGGCTTCGACCCGAGCAGGGTCTTCAACTCCTCACCGTACGTCAGCACGGCCTTGACCGCGGCCCGGACCTTCTGCCGCATCTCCGCCGACAGGCTCTCCGGCAGGTCGGCCTCCAGGTCGAGGGCCTGGGTATCCCCGATCCCGTCGAGCATGATCCGCAGCGGGCCGCCGGGCGTCTGGGCCAGCCACAGGGTGTGCGTCTCCGTCCCGACCGTGATCTGGTGGACCTTCCCGATCAGCCCGGCCGGCGGCTTGAGCTTCGCCTGGAGGGTCGTCTTGAGGCTGCCGAACAGGGTCTTGAGCCTGGCCTCAAGTTTGTTGCTCACGCCCTGCAGGCTGTCGACCACCTTCTTCGGCAGCGTTTCCAGGCCGGGAACCTGCTTGACCGCGAAGTTCAGAGCGAGCGGGATGCCACCCAGCAGGGCGGTCTCGATGGTCGTGGCCAGGTTCGCCCCGGCCTCGCCCCGGGCCACCGCCCGGACCCCGTCGATAGCCGCCCCGACCACGCCCTGGAGCTGGTCGGCCGTTTGCGGATCGAGCAGCCAGGTCAGGCCCCGGTACAGGCTGGCCACGGCCCCCAGGCCCGGCCCGGTGGCCAGCTTCTCGACCACGAACCGGAGGGCCGCCGTGGTCAGCGGCTCGACCAGAGCCTGGGCTCCGGCAGCCAACGCATCCGCGATCAGGGCATCCGCATTGTACGCGAGTTCCCTGGCGTTGTTGAGCAACCCGAGGACCCCGTCGACACCCCCGCCGATAATCCCCTCGACCTTCTCGTACACGTCCATGACCAGGGCCACGTTCTCGGCCCCGACGGCCTGCGGAGATGAAGTGAACCTATCTGTTGCCGATCGCCTGACGTGCGTGCGACGCTTCTTCCGCAAGAACCCGCTCTTTGAATCGCTCCACGAGCGGGTCGGCGATCTCGGTGATCGCTTCTGGCACGGTCCCTAGCGGGGTGCACATAAGCGGATGATCAACCCGGACCCGCCGCCCGGTCAGCGCCTCGCGGACCCGAATGATCGCAAGGATTTCTCCCGGAAACACCGTATACGGCGACCATCGGAACTCCGGATCAGTTTCGTCGGATTGACTGCGTAGACAATGGTAGTCGCACGCGGCACGGAGGGCCGATGCCAAGGCCGTGTCGTCGTCCCAGTCGGCAATCACCTTGGCGTACACGCCGAGACTGCGGACGGGTGCCTGACGAGCGTCGATGGTGCGCCCACGCCGTAGGGCGTACAACCAGGCTAGGAACGGGAATAGAGGTGAATCCTCCCAATCGGTGAGGAACGAGGGGTGTTCGAACTCGCGCACTAGCAGCGTCCCACACCAGTCTGCCAGAGTGTCGTCCCGCAAGGCGAGGGCTGTGGCTAGACCATACGCCGTGTCCTGGGTGACTCTATACTTTCGGCCCCGGTTGGCGGCTCTGGACGTTGTGTGCAAGTGATGAAGAACTCGCAACCGCCACACATCACACTCCATCCCCAGCCAGAGGTGTTCCCAGCCTCGCGGATCGCCATCGAGTATCTGTAGAGTTCCGAGATTGTTCTCCCAGAGTGCGATCCGCCAGACTGAACTGGCGACGTGACGGAGAGTGGCAGGCTCGTGTTCCGTGAGGCGCTGCTCAAGTTGTCGGCGTGGGTCATCTCGGTTGAAATCGGCCTCGCTCGGCCCGAGCCACGCCCGGAGGTAAGTGAGTTCCGAAGCCGGGCTCCACGTTTCGGCCATGATAACCCTCCGAGTCGTCTCCATTCTTTCGTCGATCAAGTTCGGCTGGGAATGGAGCGTTCGAGTAGTAATTGATATCCAACTTGCCATATTTGTTGAATCAGACAATGGCATTAGTTTCTCGGTTCCCACACTTTCAAGGCCCACTGGGTAGCATTCCCCATCCGGACCCGGACTTTGCTCTCGATCGGGACGTAGTTGTTGCAAGGCACCTCTACCTTGAGACCGACCACAGCCTCATCATGGCTATCGATCAGAGCTTGGAGCTTTACCGCAGCCTGTTTTGCCAGAATACGCTGTCCTTCCCATAACGTCGTTGGGTTATTGGCCCACGACCCCGTCCCTCTGATGGCTTCATCGGCTTTCAACTCTGCGTATCCTTGCGGTCCATTTTTGGTCTGTATAGCACTCATCCCGAA
>JAIXLE010000232.1 GCA_026931725.1 Bacteroidales bacterium | reverse complement strand
GGGCCTCTCTCAGTCGCAGTGTTGCAACTTTACCCACCCAATTGTCAAAGAACAGACCGTATCGATTCGCTAGTTTGAAGTCTCTCTTGCGAGCAACTTCGTTTGCTGTTTCGATCGCTTTCGGTTCCAACCGCGATTCAGCGGTGAGATGCTATACTAGCTGACTTCCTGGACCCCACAAGTCCTGTTCACCAATTTTTTCGCAATCCGTTCCTGATCGGGTCGAAGGGCGGGATTTCCGCTTCCGTGGCGGCGTGGGTTCGCCATCATAATGGTGGGGTGTGCGTGGCGACGGATGGTGGCGGATTTTTTGGGGGGCGGCATGAATCGCCGGTTGTTGATTCAGATCACGACTCCCGCAGTCGTGATTGGAGTGATCCTGCTTGTTGCGTGTCTGGTGAGTGCCTGGTACATCACCCGGCTGCAATCGGGGCTTGGTAGTATTTTGACGCACAACGTCGCCAGTATGCGGGCGGCTCAGCATCTGGAGATGTCCGCCCACAAGTTACGGCTTCATTCGCTCATGTATCTCATTGATCCGAATCGAGAACTTAAGGAGAAGATTGATCAGGATCAGCGAGAGTTTGAAGAATGGTTGCAGATTGCCACAAATACAGCCATGACGATTCCCGAGCAAACGGCCATTGAGAAGATTGGCGACGGTTACAATCGGTTCCAACAGTCGCTGAGTGGCTTGACGGCGTTGGCCGAGCGGGATGGTGGGCGGAGCGACTTGCGTGCCTTCGCGGCGACGGGGCCGGTGCGTTGGGTGGTGGAACCCTGCGAGGAATACGCGGACTTGAACGATCGGCAAATGAAGCAGATTGCGGACCATAGCCACACCCTGACGGAGCGGCTCCGCGGGGTGATGTTGCTGCTCGGCGTGGTGGGGCCATTGGGCGGGCTGGTCAGTGGTTACGGCATTGCACGGGGGTTGAGCCGGACACTCTACAAGCTCTCGGTACGGGTGCAGGACATGGCCCAGCACCTCGAACGGGAAGTGGGGGCGGTGCGGCTACTCCCGGACGGCGACTTGAATCAACTCGACCTCCAACTGCAACAAGTCGTTGACCGGGTGGCCGATGTGGCGGGGCAACTGCAACGGCAGCATCAAGAGATACTCCGGGCGCAACAATTGGCAGCGGTCGGTCAGTTGGCGGCAGGGGTGGCCCACGAGGTGCGGAACCCCCTCACGGCGATCAAGATGCTGGTGGAAGTCGCCTTGCGGCCAGAAAAGCCCAAACCCTTCACCACGGAGAATTTACGGATTATCGACCGAGAAGTCCGCCGATTGGAAAAGACCGTCCAGGGATTTTTGGACTTCGCCCGACCGCCCGTGTTGCAGACTACACCAGTCGATCTGTGTGAACTGGTCCACCAGGCCGCCGAACTGGTGACGGTGCGTGCCCGCCAAAATCGGGTCGAACTGGCCGTGTCCTTGCCGGAATGCGCGGTCATCCGGCTCCTGGATCGCGGGCAGATGAGTACGGTGTTGGTGAATCTCTTCCTCAATGCACTCGACGCGATGCCGAACGGGGGTACACTGGGTGTCGAACTGGTGATGGGGCCGTCGGGAGAAGTGTCGCTCACGATCGCGGATTCCGGTTCCGGTATTCCGAATGAAGTCTTTCGGAAACTCTTTACCCCGTTCGTGAGTTCCAAGCCAACGGGCAGCGGCCTGGGTCTGAGCATCTGCAAGCGTGTGGTTGAAGATCATGGCGGGCGGATTGTGGCGGAAAATCGCTCCGGTTCTGGTGCCCGCTTCACAGTCATCCTCCCAGCGGCGGCTCGGATGATGGATCCCCCCGAAATCCTGGAGGTCACCGATGCCCGTGCTGTTGGTGGTCGATGATGAAGAAGCGGTTCGCTACTCGTTCTCCTATGTCTTCGCGGAAGGGGATGTCGAAGTCATCACCGCCGAGACGGTGAACGAGGGATTGGCCAAGTTCCACGAACATCGGCCGGACGTGGTGGTCCTCGATCTGCAACTGCCCGATGGGTCCGGGCTTGATCTCTTCCACAAGATTCTGGCCGAGGATCGCAAACGGCCAGTCGTCTTCATCACCGCGCATGGTACAGCCGAAACCGCCATTGAGGCGATGAAGCACGGCGCGTTCGACTATCTCACCAAGCCGGTCGACTTGGAAAAACTCACGCAGATTCTGAATCGGGCTTTTGAAGCGGCTCGACTGATGGAGGGGCCAGCCCTGCTGCCAACCGCGGGTGCGGATGATCGCATCATTGGTCGCAGCCAGGTGATGCAAGAAATGAGCAAGGCGATTGGCCGCATCGCACCCCAGGAAGTCAACGTCCTCATTCTTGGCGAATCTGGCACGGGGAAAGAACTCGTGGCCCGCGGATTGTACCTACATAGTCGACGGGCGACGGGGCCGTTCTTGGCGGTCAACTGCGCGGCCATCCCGGATGCTCTACTGGAAAGCGAGATGTTCGGCCACGAACCCGGCGCGTTCACCGGAGCCACCCGCCGACGGATCGGGAAATTTGAACAATGCGACGGAGGCACGCTCTTTTTGGATGAAATCGGCGATATGCCGTTGGCATTGCAGGCCAAGATGTTACGCGTCATCCAGGATCAACGGTTTGAACGTGTCGGCGGAAGCGAAACGATCCAAACCCGTGTTCGTATCCTGGCCGCGACGAACCAGGATCTCGAAACCGCAGTGAACGCGGGCAAGTTCCGGGCCGACCTGTACTATCGACTCAAAGGGGCCACCATCCGCGTCCCCCCGCTCCGAGAACGGGCTGCCGACATTTCGGAATTGGCGCATCACTTCCTGTTCCGATTCAACCGTGAACTCGGCACCGATTATCGTAGCTTCGACCCAGAATTGCTCGAAGTCCTGCAACGGCACCCCTGGCCGGGCAACATCCGCGAACTGCTCGGCATCATCCGCGAAGCCATGCTCTATGGTTCCGGCCACATCATGTTGACGGAGTTTTTGCCCGAACCATACCGCCCGAAGCCACCGCTGGGCCTGCCCGTTGGGGCACCGACCCATAGCGGCGGCGGAATCGAAGGGCTCATCAATACCTTATTGGCCGACGGGCAAGGGGAAGTGTATCGCCGTGCGGTTGAATCGCTCGAACGCTGCCTCTTCCCGCGTGTGCTGAAGCAAACAACCGGGAATCAGACACAAGCTAGCGAACTATTGGGGATTAGCCGCGGCACACTCCGTCAAAAGCTCAAGGAACTGGGGTTCGCCATCGACCGGGTCTTCCACGAAGCCAGCGGCACAGGCCCAGAAGACACGACAACACCCGTCTAAAACGGGGTAACGGCGAGAGATTTTCGCGCATCCGTTCAATCAATGGCCAGAATTGAACCCAAATCCAGGAATCTTCGGAACCGCGTTCCGCATTTTCCGTCACCCTAAGTCATCTCATATACACAAATTACGAAACATCTTCTCAATTTTTGCCATTTTGGCACACGGAATGCTTTGCAAATATTGCAACAAACTCTGAGGAGGTGCCACAGGAAGCGGTGGCACCTCCTCATCCACTCCGCTGAGTCACGGTTTCCGGTCCAGCGGAGTGTGATTTTTTCATCGGCGATGTCACAACAACCGAATTGCACAATCCACCAATCGGTCAGTTGTCGTGCGAGACAGAATTGCGTTTCACTCTGAACACGGATGGAGAACTCGGAGCGAATCACGGTAATTCCCAAACCCTGGGGAGGTGTGATGAGCCAGTTTCAGACCGTGATCCGAATGGGGACCGGTGGTGCGACTCTGGGCGTATTGCTTGGGGTATTTTTGGGTGGAGTCGCCGGAACGGCCTACGGATTTTGGGTGGATAACTTGGAGTTCGGACTTGATGGAGCCTTAATCGGTGCAGGAACCCTCGGGATCCTCGGAACGTGTTATGGTTCCGCAATTTCCCGCCATGAGTTCCAGCACTTCACCGACGCAGTCCTCTCTGATGAATCCACTCATTCTATTGCTGTGCGATAAGATGTTGGACCCATCAGCATTCCTCCACAATCTCCACCCATAAAAACGAAAAGACCCGGCATTACGATGCCGGGTCTTTTCGTTTGATACATAAGTCGGGCCGGTACTCCAACCGGCCCGACATCAGCTTTTTATATGACGGTATCCAATCGAGCGCCGCCTTACCGCCCACCTTCCAACACTTTCAGGCCACCAGTATCTCGCTTATAGAGTGGTAGGTGCCGGTAGTACACTTCGAGTGTCAGTAAAGCGAGGCACGTTGTCCCCAGTCGACCGCAATGTGTACCGATACTTCCCTTATCGGCATCCCAACTACCACCAGTACCCGGTTTCGTTTGCGGAACCTGTAGATCAATGAGCATATCCCGCATCCGAGGGTTCCAGGTTTGGCGCCATTCCGGGCCATCGTAATAGTGCATGACTTGGGTGGCATAATAGAAGTAATACATGTTGAGCGCAACCCCCTTACCCGGAAGTTGCTGCATCAGGTACTCCACACCGGCCGCCATGCTGGGGTTACTCGGCCCCCAACCATCAATGTAGTAGCGGCAAAGTAAGCCCACGGCGGATAGGATGCGGGTCGGACTCTGACGACTACTATACCCATACTTCGAGTGTGTTGCGGTATCGGACACTTTATCCAGGAAGACCCGAGCGCGGTCGATCGCATTCTTGCTGACCGTCAGATTCTTACAGAGCTTACCACTCTGCAAGGCTTGCAGTTGCCAGCCCACAATCGAAGTATCCCCGTTGGCCTTGGGACCATACCCCCAGCTTCCGTCCGGCCCCTGGATCGAAGCAGTATATTCGACTGCTTTTTGAGCCGGAACGTAGAGCAACCGCCGATCGGATGTCATACCGTAGGCTTCGCAGATGGTCATGGTAGCGATGCCCTGGGCATAGGTTCCGACCCGGCTGGTCAGCTTGCCACTCGCATCACGACCGTTGTAGAAGGCTCCTTCTGGCCCCATCTGACTGACGAGGAACGCCAATCCGGCTTCCACCGTCTTTTGATATTTATTATCTTTCGCGGACTTGTGCGTCTGTCCAGCCGCGAGGAAGGGGAGCAACGACATCCCGGTTGCGGCAACAACTTCGGAGGAACTGGTACCATCGTAAACCCAGGCACCATTGGCGCGTTGTTGTTTGGCCAGCCAAATGAGGGCACGAGCGACTGCCGCTTCGGATGCGGAGTTCCCGCCTCCCGCTGCAACCATCGCATTCCGCCCCGCAGCAGTACGACCATTGAAAGCCGCGCTGGCAAAGCCCGTTCCGGCCAGGGAACCACCCACGGCGACATTCCCCACCCCCGCATCGGTCAAACCCGGATTGGTCAACCCCTCGGTGGAAATGCCAGGAGGTGGGTTAAAATCCATGTTCGTATTCATGTTCGTCGTGGCTTCAATCCCGACAGGTTCATCGGGTTTGACCACTTCAGAAACGACGTTCTGATCTTGGATGTTACTCACTTCCACGGTTGCTGGGAGTTCCGGGTCGAGCCCAATATCCGGGTTGGTGAGATCGGGGGGTGCCTCTTCCTGGACCTCTTTATCGGTGACGACGGTGATTTCGTCGGCGGGTTTTTCGGTCGCCTCAGCCTTGGGCATATAGCTATCGAGCGCGATCAATGTGCCGATCAGGGCCACATGGACCGCGCCGCTGATAACCCACGCGGGCAGGTGTTTTCGCACCAGGCGTTGCCGTGAGGTTTCTTCAGCGCTTTGAATTTTGCGAATCACCGCTGGCTGGGCGGGCCGCGGAGCGGGAGCTGGGGCGGCGCTCATCGTCATCCTCCAGTTGAATATCGGCAGATACGAACATTATGAATACGACCGGATCAAGGCAATTCATCACGTTCCGCTCGTTTCGGAATCGTGAGATTATCACCGGGGAACGGATTTTCCCGATCAAAGCGTGCTTGGCGTTCCGCGGCGAGGCGGCGATCCCCGCGACGAAAATACCAATTGAGCGTAAACAATATCGTGGTCACCAACACCAGAAATAGGAGCAAACCCGGCAAAAACTCCCCGAGCCAGAAACCGGATGAGGATGGCGGTGGTGGAATCAGGGAGAACGATTTCGCCATGAGCAACGGTGCTTTGCGGAACCGTTTCTTGGTAGCATCGTTGGGGTCCGGTTCTCCCGATTCGTACCAGAATAATTTGAAGTAATATCCGGCCACACGGACCATTTTTGCAGGTGAATAATCTTTCGGTGGTGTCTGCAGTTCCAAACCGGGAGGCAATTCCGTTGTGAGGACGCAAACGGGGTCATTGCCATCACGGGGGAACATCCACCCTTCATACATGACC
>JAIXLE010000190.1 GCA_026931725.1 Bacteroidales bacterium | reverse complement strand
GATGTGCCAGTTGATGTAGGGGGCGATTTCCTCGCGAGGCAAGGGCTGGAGCTGGTGGGCGGCGCTCACCCGCGAGAACAGGGCACGCTGGACGGAGAGGCGCAGGGAGCCGAGCAGGTAGTCGTCGCCCAGGAGGATGAGGGCGAAAGCGCTGCGCGCTCGTCCGCCCAAGCCAAGGAGCATGCGGATTTCCTCAAGCGCCGGGGCCGGGTAGTTCTGCGCGTCGTCGAGGATGAGCAGCAGGGTGAGCGGGTCCATGTCGGCGAGATGTTTTTCCAAGGTCAGGAAGTTGGCGCTGCGTTTGAAGTGGGGGCGCTCCCCGAGCTTGGAGAGCAGGATTTCCAGAACGCCGGTGGCCGAGAGCGAGGACTGGGTGATGAGCACGGGCAGATGGCGTTTGGGGTCGAGCCCGCGCAGCCAGGATTTGAGCAGGGTGGACTTGCCGGTGCCGGGTGACCCGGTGAGCGCCATGACCCCGCGCAGGGCGGCGGTGGCGTCCAGAAGGGGCAGGATCTCTTGGTGGCTTCTGGCCGGGAACGCGTCCTTTTCATCGGGGGCAAAGGGTGCGCGCATCAGGCCCCAGGCGCGAAGCAGATCTTCGATGGCGGGTTCTTTTTTTTCAGCGCGCATAGTTGTTGCCCCGGTTGTAGGTCTGGCTGTTGAGGTGGAGGTCGGCTTTGCGGGCCAGCCCGTGGAAGGACTTGTTGTGCCAGACTTCGACGCGGTCAAAGAGGATCGGGTCGTAGCGCAGCTCCACCTTGAGGGCTCGCAGGGCGAGGTTCACCTCGAAGAGCTTGTTGCCCAGGGTGACGGTGCCGTCTTTTCGCACCACGCGCTCGATGCGGGTGTAAAAGAGCGGGCCGATTTTTTCCGGCTCTTCGACCGTGCGCAAGGGATGGCCCGCGCGGATGAAGCGCTCGTGCGGGCTCATGTTGGTGGAACCGTGGGGACGCAGGTGGTAGATGCGGGCGACCCATCGCGAGAACGCGAGATTGAGTTCGGCCAAGCTCTGCACGTGGCCGCCTTCCAAGCGCAGCGTGGCTTCGAAGTCGCCTTGGATCGTGCGGATGAGCCTCTCGACTTTGCCTTTGCTCCAAGCGTGGTAGGGCTTGGCGTGGAGGAGGCGCACACCCAGGTTGGCGCAGACGATGCGGGCATGCGTGTTGACGAAGGGCTTGCCCTGGTCGGTGTAGAGTTTGATCGGCAGGCCCCGCCGCAGGACGGCCTGTTTGAGACAGTCCAGGAAGCTGGCCGTGTCGCCGGCCAGGTAGTAGGCGGCATACGGGATGAGCCGGCTGTGGTCGTCGAGGATCACGCAGAGCTGCGTGGAGAGGACGCGCCCTTCGGAAGTGCGAAGCGTCGGCCCGCAGGCGAAGTCCACCATCCACAGGTCGTTGGGCGCGGGGGCCTCGAAGGCTTTTGTCGGACCGCTTTCAAGCCGTCCGGCTTTGAGGCTGCGCCGGTCGTAGCCGCTGGTTTTCAGGAACCGCACGACCGAACTGAGCGAGGGCAGCCCCCGACCGTGGTCCTGCCAGTGCCGGTAGAGGACCGAGAGCGCCGTGTTCGGACTCTTGGAGATCGCCTCGATGATCCACAGGCCTGTTTCCTCGTCGATCGCGCGGCTCTTTCCCGCGTCAGCGCGCACGGCTTTTCCGGCCAGGCCGGGGAACCCGTGTCGCTGGTGCCGATACCACCACGTCTCGATCGTGCGATACGAGTAGTAGAAGCCGCCTTCCCCGGGCCAGGGGCGCGAGCAGGCCGCCCGCACGCACTCGGAGAGCGGGATGTTTTCCTGACGCAGGGTTTTGATGTGACAGATGACCTCGTAACGCAAAAGCGCGAGGCTCTCCTTGGTTGTTGGTGCTTGGATTTGCATGGCGAGGGGCGTTTTCGCCTCGCTCCGCCTCCGCTCCAACAAAACGCTTCTGTGGGGTGGCCAAGTTGCGCCACGCCAGGCTCAGTCGGGGGCCTCCTTCCGCTCCCAATGTGAGCGCAGGCTCTGATAACAGGCCAAAAGCGAGGTCTTGAACTCGCGCGCCAGCCGCACGAGGATATCCCCCGTCGAGCCAAGCTCACGCAAGGCCCGCCAAAAGCAGCCCAAGTCAGCTCTTGCTCCCAAAGGCATCTGCTGGCCAAGCAAACCGCAGAGGAATGGGATGCGTTTCGACAGAACTTTGCACGCCCGCCGGATGCAGCCCTCCTCGATCTCGGTGGCGGGCGGGGGCCTCGCGCCTCTGCCCGCCAAACCGAAGCGCTCGTCCATAAGCCACTGGAAGCGGCCCACCGCCATACTGCGGTAGGGGAACATGCCCGCCGGAATCACGCTCCACGTATGGCCGCATTGCACGCAGAAGAAGCGAGAGGATCCGGCCTTCTCATCCCCCTCGCTCCCGCGACAGCGGGGGATCGTTCCGTGACGCCAAAGCTTCCGGCTTCCTCCGCACTCCGGGCAGCCCTTCGGTGCCATCGGCCGCTCCGCTCCGCACAAGGATGCCTCAAAAATTTGCATCCCGCAGGATAAAATGGCTGCGCTGCCCGGCGCAATACCCCCGCCGCCTCGCGCACAGCGGCGGGGCCGCTCCAGCCTTCTCGCCTACGGCTCGAAGCCTTCCGCGTCCCCGCCGCTGTGCGCGTTCTCTCTCCACTTTCCGCGCGGGTCCCGATCACTATCTCCTCGTGATGATCTCGAAATCGAACTCCCCCGATTTCCCGCTTTTATTGCGACGCGCAACACCATGTAGGTCTCCACCACCCCCCTTTCCTTGGGACGTGTTTTGGTTGTGGTTTTCAGGATGTATTTTTTTGTCATGGTTTTTCTCCGTTGGCCCGGTTAAGGGTGGAGGCAACCGGCGCGGGCAGCCGAATCTTTGTGATCCACGGTCGGAAGGTTGCAGTCAGGCATTCGGGGTCTTGCGCCCCACGATGGTGCTTTCCGCCAGGGTTCAATCAGAGATTGGAGCAGTGAGCTCATCGAATATATCGAACCTTTGGACCTTCGACTACTCGTGCGTGTTGCAGGCACTCACGGGTTCCACCAGGGACATTGGATCATGCGTTTCGGTTTGCCCAGCGCCGGTTGCTGCATGACTTCATGCCATCAGAGATGCGCCCCCAGACAGGCGGCGTAAAAAACACCACTTGATTTCCTCCGGCGATGTTGCACGGTTATCGGTCAACTGATTGCATGAACACCCCACGGCGAATGAGTGGCAAAATGTTTTTCGCAAACCCGCGTGCCGTCCAGGCATCAATGAACCTTCCGGAGGCTTCCGGGGCGGCGAGGATTTCAATCGCCGCACTCGTCCTTTTGACTTTTTCCTTTGCGGTTTCCCAGCCCGCCAGTGCCGTTATCATCTACGGTCGAACCAACTCCGAGAACCCTTTCCAATCCAGGGATCGGTTCGGCCTGGGACTCGGTTGTCACCCTCGCCAAACCCTCGCAAAGCTTCAATGCCTCCGGGGTTTACCTTGGTGGCGGATATTTCCTTACCGCCAACCATGTCGATGCCGTGGAAATCGGCCAACAGATCAAAATCAACGGAACGCTTTACTCGCTGGATACGACGTTCGATACGGACGGCATCAAGCCGATATCCGGGGTGGACCTCAAGGTTTTCAAAGTTGTCGCCCCCCCCGTTCTGCCCTCCGCGACGCTCAACACCAACGGCTCGTTGGATGTGAGCCGTTACTCGGTCCTTGTCGGCAATGGGGTTGGAAAAGGGACCGAGGTGATCAATCAGGGCTGGAATTGGGGAGACAGCACCACGTCGGCCAAGCGTTGGGCTACAAATTACACGCTCAATGCCACGGACTCGCTCACGCTTTCGAATATTTATGGCTACAGTGCCCTCGGCACATTGTTTTACGCAGGATATGGGAACGATACGGGAACAGTTTCCTTGGGGGACTCCGGGTCCGCGCTTTTCCAGTTCATCGGTGGGGCATGGGTGCTTTCCGGCGTTCCCACCAGCGTGCAGGTTAGCGGGAGCAGTTTTTACAACCGGGGACCGACGTCGCCAGTTCCCTCCCCTGATTATTCCGTCTATGTGAGGATTTCCGATTATGCGGATGATATCCAAGCTGCAATACCCGAACCTGGAACAATCCTCTTGACGATTCTTGGGGTCTCCCTTCTGCCCTTCCTCGCAAAAGTGACTCAAGTGCGCGGTTAGCATCTCGGAAAATTCCGGGCTGCCGCAACTCACTCAGGCTGACTTTTCGTCTTTTCGGAGAGCCCTCTCAAGACGCTATTGAGAAGTGATCTCATATAGATTGACGCCGCTTTTGATTTCCATACTCTTCGGCTCCGATGAGAATGCGCAAAGAAGTTTGTTTTTCTTGAACGGCCCCACCATCTTACGTCTGAAGGGTCAAAAATTGAGGCTGCGATGCCCTTGCTGGAACGGAACCAAGTCACCGGGGATTGGTATGGAGTCCGGCCTGCTGGATCACGGGATAAGCGTCTTCGGGGGATACACGGTTGAGGTCTGGGGCAATACGACCGGGGGACTGAAGACCGGCACGGTTTATACGGGCTTGCTGGATTTTGGGGCCGAAGTTGATCTTGAGGAGGCCGTTGGATGGAAGGGGGCCAGCTTAAGCACGACCTGGCTTTGGCTGAGCGGACGGGATGCCAGCGAGGATCTTGTCGGGAATTTTCTGACCGTCTCAAATATCGCCGGCTTCAACACGTTGCGGATGTTCGATCTCTGGTTCCAGCAGGAGCTTCTGGATGGGAGGTTGTCCATCCGGCTCGGGCAGCTCTCCGCCGATTCGGAGTTTCTGATTTCCGATTACTCCGGACTCTTCATCAACGGAACATTCGGCTGGCCGGCTCTGGCTTACAGGAACCTTCCGGATGGCGGTCCCGCATTTCCGATCGGAACCCCCGGCATCCGCCTGGCTGCTCATCCGGCGGATTGGCTGACATTCCAATCCGCCGTGTTCGAAGGCGATGTGTTTGCGCAGGATGTCAACCGCCACGGCTTCCGGTGGCGTCTCGATGCCGAGACCGGCTACACATTTCTCAACGAGGTCCAGCTCCGCTGGAATCACCGCGAGAATGAGATCGGACTTCCAGGCCAACTGAAGTCGGGCATGTGGTTTCAAACCGGCGCAAGCGCGGATGCTTTGGCGGGCTCCACAGGCTCCGGGAATACCGGATTCTACGCCGTTATCGACCAGATGCTTTTCCGCGAAGCGGGTGGGGCACCGGTGTTCAGCAAGGATGGCAAGACGGCGGCGGATGACGCAAAAAGTTTCAAAGCCCCGGTGCCGGCGGGTAAGATCGACCAGGGTCTCGGCTGGTTCGGCCGCGCGGGATTCGCCCCTGCGGACCGCAACGTCATCAGCTTCTATTTTGACACGGGATTTACCTATAAAGGTCTGATCCCGCTGCGGGATGATGACACGGTCGGCATCGGATTCGGGTATGCCCAACTCAGCAATGGCGCGCGTTCCTCGCTGGAAGCCGAAGGCACCTCATCACCCACGGGAGCTGAGATGGTGATCGAGTTCACGTATCAGGCACACATCACCCCGTGGCTCACCATTCAGCCCGACCTTCAATATATCATCAATCCCGGCGGATCGAACGACCTCAACAATGCGCTGGTGATCGGCGGCCGCGCGGCGTTCACGTTCTGATCCGCCTGCCGGAGTTTCCATCCGGTCAGGATGCCGCTATGATCAGCGCGGTGGAGTTATCGCGCCCGGAACGCTCCACAGCCTCCCGCACCAATGGCCCGGCGGCATTTCCTCCCGCGTCGAGAAGCTCCGGAAGCTGGTCGTTGTAGATCGCGTCCGTGACCCCGTCGGTGCAAAGAAGAAAGCGGTCGCCGGGCTCGAATCCGACAGCTCCGACCTGAGGTGTAACAAATTGATGCCCGGCACCAAGAGCAGCCTGGAGCACGTTGCGGCGCGGATGGTTCTTGGCCTCGCGCTCGTTTAGTTCCCCTCTCCGGAAAAGCCATCCGACATGCGTGTCGTCGTGCGTGAGCTGCTTCACTCCACCTCCGGCTGGAAGGTAGTAGATCCGGCTGTCGCCGATATGGCCGAAATACATCCATTGCCGCGTGAACCAGCACAGGCTCAGGGTTGCGCCCATTCCGGAGCATTCCTCGTAGCAGGCCCCCAAATAGATCAGCGCTTTGTGGATTTCGTCGAAAAGTTGCTCCAGCACTTCGGTGTATCCGGCAGAGATTCCCGTGGCGCTCTGCTTGAACAATGGCGGCAGCATCTTTGTGATTTTGTCGACCACGATCCGGCTCGCAAACTCGCCCGCCATCGCTCCCCCC